>JARRPX010000006.1 GCA_037382465.1 Anaerolineales bacterium
GTTTTATGATGGCTAAAGACTTCAAGTATGCTTGCCGCAATTAACGCGAGAGGCAGCGAGCTGCTAACAAGCCGCGGCGCTGAATCTTGTCCGAACACAATGGTCTCTTTCTAGAAGGCGCTTCCTTGCACGATGTTCTGATCTCAGGTAGACTCTCACTATATTTTTTGAAATGAGGTTCAGGTAACCATGGCCGGTGAGCGGGAAGATGCGCTGGAAGCGGCCGTATCGGACATAACCAAGCGCTTTGGTGACGGGGCGGTTATGCGCTTGGGTGAAGCCGCACATATGACGGTCGAAAGTATTCCGACAGGGTCTTTGGCTCTGGATTTAGCGCTTGGTGTTGGTGGCGTGCCGCGCGGCCGCGTGACCGAAATCTTCGGCCCCGAATCCTCCGGAAAGACCACCCTTTGTCAACACATCGTAGCCGAAGCGCAGCACCGCGGGGGTGTTTGTGCCTTCGTGGACATGGAACATGCGCTCGACCCGGCGTATGCCGCACGCTGTGGCGTCGATGTGGACAATCTGTACATATCCCAACCGGATATGGGCGAGCAGGCGTTGGAGATCACGGAGCGGCTGGTGCGCAGCGGCGCAGTCGATGTCATCGTGGTGGACAGCGTGGCCGCACTCGTCCCGCAAGCGGAAATCGAAGGCGACATGGGGGATCCACACATGGGAATGCAGGCGCGGTTGATGAGCCAGGCGCTGCGCAAACTCAGCGGAGCGATCAAACAGACGAACACCGTGGTGATCTTCACCAATCAGTTGCGGCAGAAAATCGGTGTCTATTTCGGCAACCCCGAGACCACGACGGGCGGCAGGGCGCTGAAGTTTTACGCTTCGGTGAGGATCGATATCCGGCGCGCAGAAAGCATCAAACAAGGCCAGGATATCGTGGGCAATCGGGTTCGCGCCCGGGTCGTGAAAAACAAGGTCGCACCGCCCTTCAAGGTGGCGGAATTTGATATTATGTATGATGAAGGCATCTCGAAAGCCGGGGGAATTTTGGACCTGGCAGCGGAGATGGAAATCATCGAAAAACGCGGATCGTACTACTCGTATGGCGATCAGCGTTTGGGACAGGGAAGAGAGAACGCAAAGCTGTTTATCAAGGAGAATGCTGAATTGGCACAGGAGCTTGAATCCAAGATCCGCACGGATGCGGGCCTGGATTCCACCGGCGCAGATTTTGACCGGGAATAAGACGAACTGTGCGCGTGATCATTTATAATGAGGCTGCGCCAAACTGCACGACCTGGATGTGCGCGCGGCATTGACAATGATAATGATCTCAAATATGAGACTTGACACCGCAGGGATGTTTTTAAGTTCGCTTGTTATGAGGCGAAAGGGATTAGCCAAATTTCGTGGGGATTTGATCCT
The DNA here is from genome assembly GCA_037382465.1 of Anaerolineales bacterium. NCBI lineage: Bacteria > Bacillati > Chloroflexota > Anaerolineae > Anaerolineales > Anaerolineales bacterium. The sequence continues at coordinate 1,387 of JARRPX010000006.1, forward strand.
TTAACGTTCGCTGTTGCTTAAGGTTTTTGAACCTTTTCTTTAGGCGGCGTCGAATCTACATCTTGAGATCGCTATGATTTGTCATTGGCCGTGATCCGGGTCCATGGATCACGGTTTGTGTTGTCTATGTGGAGTGAATCTTAGTGGGTGTAATTACCGCCTTGAAAGATCAGACCAAGAATCGCCAGCGGGTCAACGTCTATATCGATGGCAGCTACAGTTTCGCCATCGACAAGGTGTTGGCAAACAATCTGGCGGTCGGGAATGCGTTATCGCACGACGAGATCGAGGCGATAAAGAAAGAGGACGTTGAAGAACGACTGTTCCGCCGCGCACAACGTTTGATCGGTCGCAGGCCGCGCGCAGAGCGTGAGCTGCGCCAGCGTTTCGAAAGAGACGAGATTCCCCAAGACGTGCAGGACGCAGTCGTGCAAAGGCTGAAAGATCGTGGTTTGATTGATGACCATGCTTTCGTCGAAGCTTGGATCGAGAACCGCCAGGTTTTTCGTCCGCGAAGTGCGCTGGCGCTTCGCACGGAACTGCGCCGGAAGGGTGTTTCGAACGAGATCATCGAACAACATCTGGCGGATTTCGACGAGGAACGAGCGGCGGTTGCGGCAGCACGCAAAGGCGCTCGCCGCTATCGATCCATGGACCGGGAGACGTTTCGGAAACGTCTCAGTCGATACCTGCTTCGGCGCGGTTTTGGACATTCAATCGTCTCCCCGGTTGTCGCACGAATTTGGCGTGAGACAGCCGAAAATGGACCCGAAAGTGAGGAAACAAAGTGGATACAACGTGGGTAATTGGAGTCGTCGTCGCGTTGGCGGCGGGCGTACTCGTAGGATACATCTTGCGCCACATGCAGTTGGAAAGGAACGTAAGAGGTCGTCAGGCGGAAGCGCAGCGCATACTGGAAAATGCGCGCGGTGATGCGAAGGATATCGAGCTGGCCGCGAAAGATCTGGCCCTGGAAATCCGCAACGCAGCCGAAGAAGAGGCGAAACAACGGCGCTCCGAGTTATCGAAGGAGGAAACGCGTCTCACCCGACGGCGCGCAAGCCTCGATCGCCGCTTCGAACAAATCGACAAGCGAGAACAGGTGCTGAACAAACGCCAGAGTTCGATCGACCGCCGTGCCAATGAACTTGAAAAGAAATACGCCGAAACCCTCGCAGAACTGGAGCGCGTGTCCCAGATGACCCAGGATGAAGCCAAAGCTCAACTCCTGGAGGAAGTGGAGCGGGAGGCGCGCATCGATATGGTACGCATCATTCGCCAGATCGAGGAAGAAGCGCAGGTCGAAGGGGATCGCCGCGCACGGGAACTGATCGCCGACGCCATCCAACGTGTTGCTTCCGACCACGTGGCGGAAATCACGGTCTCTGTGGTGCCCTTGCCTTCGGACGATATGAAGGGTCGGATCATCGGGCGCAATGGGCGCAATATTCGTGCATTTGAACAAGCGGCCGGCGTGGATGTCGTCGTGGACGACACACCCGAGGCCGTCACGATTTCGTGTTTCGACTCGGTTCGCCGGGAAGTCGCCCGGCGCGCGATGGAAAAATTGGTGCTCGATGGGCGCATCCATCCCGCGCACATCGAGAAAGTCGTCAGCCAGGTTCGCGAAGAAGTGGATCGAGCCATCGTCGAAGCCGGTGAAGAAGCGAGTTTCGATGCCGGCGTGCCCGGTCTGCATCCGGAAGTGATCAAGAAGTTGGGGCGCTTGAAATTCCGCACCTCGTACGGACAGAACCAACTGGCGCACGCCGTCGAGACCGCACAACTGGCCGGAATCATCGCCGCAGAACTCGGCGCCAACGTCGACATCGCAAAAGCCGGCGGTTTGCTTCACGATCTGGGTAAATCGATGGATCACGAAGTGGAAGGCACCCACGCCGCGCTCGGCGCAGAATTTTGCCGCCGGCATAACGTGCCCGAACAGGTCGTCAACATCATCGCTTCCCATCACCACGAGATCGAACAGGATTCGGTCGAGGCCGTGATCGTCGAATCGGCGGATGCCATCAGCGGCGCAAGGCCCGGTGCACGCCGGGAAAGCCTGGAGCAGTACATCAAACGCATTCGAGCACTGGAGGAAGTGGCCAGTTCCTTCGAAGGCGTCGAGCAGAGCTACGCGCTGCAAGCAGGACGCGAGATCCGCGTGATCGTGATCCCCGAGGATATCGACGATCTCGAAGCGACGCGGCTCGCCCGATCTGTGGCGAAAAAGATCGAGGAGGGGATGCAGTACCCCGGTCAAATCAAGGTTACCGTGATTCGGGAGACGCGTGCCGTCGATTACGCAAAATAAATCCAATTTTGATCGACAGCATTGAGAACCGCAATGATCCAGGGCGGCCAGGGATGTGATAAATCACCCGGCCGCCCTGAATGTTGATGGCCGCAATCGGCGGCAGCAATTTCACACCCCGTCGTTCAGCACGGGCACGCCGTATAGAAACCAATACTGTTCTTGCGGGTAGCAGGAGCGCAAACGCGCATCCCAGATGAATTCCCCCACTTTGAAAATGGAACGCAGTGCGGCATCGACCGGGCGAACGGCCTCTATGCTTTGTTCGGCTTCGGGCTCAGACTCGGCCCATCCCGTGATTCGTTCGAAGATGACGCGCTGTTGAACCTCATGGGTGTAGTTATCTGCACGATCTGCGTGTTCAACCAGGTCGTGGACGTAAGCTTTCCATAAATTGAGGCGGCTGTGCATTTCGCGTGCGGCTTTACGCCCCAGGGCCGCCGACCATTTTTGAAAGATGCTTTCTGCCTGAAGGTTCAGCTTGCGGGATTCGGCTTGTTGGGCGGGTGTCATGTCTTCGCTTTGGACCTCGAGTTCATCGAGCGTGAGGGCCAATCGTCCCGGCGTGAGTCGTGGGGGGTAAGGGAGTCTTAGAGAGGAAGAATCAACTGGCCAATACAATTCGTCCGAGAGCAGGTACGCTTCGAATTCTCCGAGCATGATCCGGACGAAGGCGAGATTGGTCTCGGCGGCATGCATGCGATCACACTTCCGGCTTGATGATGTCCTGGATGATATCCAGCAGTTGACCCCGGGTGACGGGCTTGATGATGTAGTTGCGAGCACCGAGGCGGAAACCAGTCTCCTGATCCTCCGGGCGGTTACGTGCAGTGAAGATCACGACCGGGGGATAGGGTTTGGAATCATTGTTGAGGCGCTGCATAACGTCGAAACCGGAGACGTCGGGCATCATCACGTCCAACAAGATCAGGTCGAATGAACCTTTGCGGATGAGATCATAACCTGCGTCGCCATCGGAGGCCAATTCAACGTGGTGACCTGCCGTCTTCAACGTCAGTTCGACGAGCTTCAACGTGTCTGGATCGTCATCGACGACCAGGATACGAGCTGCCATGGCCATTTCCTGTTTGAACGGTTATCGGATTGTATATTGGTTCTTGCTCCCATGCCAAACGAAGTCGATGACATTTATCGGATACACCGAAAAGTGTATCGGTGACTTCGTTGCCGGTCTGGGTTTTCTGAATCTATATTCCTATGTTCCTATGAACGCAGGAATTACTCGATGGGCAGCAGCCGCAGGGGCTGCTCCATGTACTTTCGAAAAATCTGCATCCAACGAGCGGCTTCGGCGCCGTCCGTGATGCGGTGATCCGCCGAAAGCGTACACTGCAGGCGCGATCCGGGAACGATGTTTCCGTCCTCCACGACGGGCGTTTCCCGCACGCTGCCCACGGCGAGAATGGCGGCTTCCGGCGGGTTGATGATGGCGACGAAGCGGTCGATGCCGAACATGCCCAGGTTGGAGACGGTGAATGTCGAGCCTTCGATGTCCTGCGGGCGTACTTTCCCCTCGCGTATCCTGGCAACCATCGTGCGGACCTCGCCGGATATCGAGGGGATCGACTTCGCATCTGCGTTGTTGACTACTGCAGTCAGCAGACCGTCTTCGACGGCGACGGCTACACCGATGTTGATCTCTCCGTGCCGCACGATTTCGCCTTTATCCAGGGAGGCGTTGAGGTTGGGAAATTCCCGCAGCGCAAGCGCCGCAGCTTTCACGATGAAGTCGTTCACCGAAAGCTTGTCCTCCTCCGGTAGAATCTCGTTCATCTCGGACCGCATGGTCATCAGCGGCGCCGTGTCGATGTCGATGGTGAGATAGAAATGTGGAAGCTCTTGTTTGGCAGCGACCATGCGGCGCCCGATGGTGGCGCGTAATTTGCTCAGTGGAATACGTACGGTTTCTCCCGCGGCCGGCAAGGGTCTCGTCGAAGGACGGCCCGATGAAGCGATCGCCTCCTCGATGTCCTGCTTGACGATCCGGCCCCTCGGGCCGGAGCCGGAAAGGTTTGCGATGTCGATGCCGTAATCCGCGGCCATGCGGCGGGCGACGGGTGAAGCGCGCACGCCGTCAGGAAGATGCCCATTCCCGCCGGTTTCCGCTGCGCGTTGCACCGCTTCGGGCTCTTTAACCTTATGCTCGGTTTCGGGCTGCTCGGCGGATTTCTGCTCCGGCGCTTCGACGAGCGCATCGATATCTTCGCCGGCTTTCCCGACGATGGCGATCGGTTTGCCCACGGGAGTGGAGGTTCCCTCGCTGACGAGCTGCTTGAGGATCACGCCGCTCGCCATCGATTCAACTTCGACGGTCGCCTTGTCGGTTTCGATCTCGGCGATTACCTGTCCTTTTTCGATCGTTTCGCCTTCTCCAACGACCCAGCGTACCAGGACGCCTTCCGCCATATCGAAACCAAGCTTGGGCATGTTTACGACTTCAGCCATCACAACACCTCTTTCACAGCGTCCACGATGTCAACCACCTGAGGCAGGGCCATCTGTTCCAATTCGCGGTTGTAGGGCAAGGGCACTTCTTTTTGCGCGATGCGCTTGATCGGTGCATCGGCGTAATCGAAGGCTTCGTCGTAGAGCCGCGCGGCCACTTCGGCGCCGACGCCGAATGATTTCCACCCCTCCTCCACAATCACGCAGCGGTTGGTCCGTTTGAACGACTCGACCGCCGGTCCCATATCGAGAGGTCGCAGCGAGCGCAAATCGACGACTTCCACCTCTACATTGTCCTTTGCGAGTTCTTCTGCAGCTTGCAATGATAATTGCAAACCCTTGGAGTACGCCACCAGCGTGACGGCGTCGCCTTCGCGCTGGACTTTCGAGACTCCGATGGGTTCGAGATATTCTTCCTCGGGCACCTCGCCGCGCATCTGGTAGAGTGTTGCGTGCTCGATGAACATAACCGGATCGTCGCTGCGGATAGCGGATTTCAACAGTCCCTTTGCATCCCGCGGCATTCCCGGAGCGACGACCTTCAGGCCGGGGAAATGCGCGAAGACGACATCCGGGGTCTGGCTGTGGGTTGCACCAAGCTGGCGTCCGCCGCCGCTGACGGTGCGGATCACGATCGGGACGGTGAGCTGCCCGCCGAACATGCTGTGCAGCTTGGCGGCCTGGTTTACGATCTGATCCATGGCGAGAAATGCGAAGTTGATCGTCATCAGCTCGGCGACCGGACGTAATCCGGCCATCGCGGCGCCGTTCGCGGCGCCGATGATGACTCCTTCGGCGATGGGGGTGTCCCGCACGCGTTCGGCACCAAAATGATCGTAAAAACCGCGCGTCACGGCGTACGTGCCCCCCCATACACCCACTTCCTCACCCATGATGAATACGTTCTCGTCGCGTTCCATTTCTTCCCAGAGCGCCTGTGATATGGCTTCACGCATCGTCATTTCGGCCATGCTTCACACCTCTTCCACGTAAACGTTTTCGAACAGCGCTTCCGGTCCAGGATCTGCGCTCGATTCTGCAAATTGCACGGCTTTCTGTATTTCCTCGTTCACTTTATCCTCTTCGGCGTCGAGCGCCTTGTCCGTGGCGATCTTCTTCTTGATCAGATAGCGTCGATAGACGCCGATAGGGTCGTCCTCCGTCCATTTCTGAACCTCTTCGCTCTCGCGGTAGCGCTCGGGGTCCCCCATGGAGTGACCTCGGAAACGGTAGGTGACGACCTCCAGAAGAAAAGGTCCGTTCTGGCGAACCTGCTCCAACGCGTCCTGCGCGGCCCGGCGCACTTCGATGATGTCCATGCCGTCCGCGCGAGCGTTGGGCATGTTGTAGCCTTCTGCTTTCTGGCGGATTTCGCTGACCGCCGAGGCTCGATCGACGGCCGTGCCCATGCCGTATTGGTTGTTTTCACAAACCCACAGCACCGGCAGCTGCCATACTTTGGAGAGATTCAACGCTTCGTGGAAATACCCGATGTTCGTGGCGCCGTCTCCGAAAAAACAAATCGTGACTGCGTCCGAACCGCGGTGTTTGTCTGCCAGCGCCATGCCGGCTGCCAAGGGAAGATGCGCGCCGACTATGGCGTGACCGCCCCAGAAGTTCAAGTCGACGTCGGCGAGATGCATCGATCCGCCTTTACCCTTCGAGCAGCCCGTGACTTTACCGAGCAGTTCGGCCATCACGGTTTTCGCTTCCATTCCGCAGGCGATGGCAATCCCATGATCCCGGTACGCCGTGATGACACGGTCCTGCGGTTTTCGGACGGAAACAACGCCGCATCCAACGGCTTCCTCCCCGATGTAGAGATGCAAGAATCCACCGATCTTTCCCTGCTGGTAAAGTTCAGCGGCTTTCTCTTCGAGACGACGCACCGTGACCATCTCGTGGTAGAGCTGCAGATGTTCTTTTTTATCCATGATTACTCCGGGATGCGCGGGCCAAAGAATCTCCTCTGTTCGTTCTATGATACTACAAGGCCGCCGGTATGCTGATAACGAAACTATAAAAGTGCCCCGGAACGCCGGGGCAAATAAAATTATACCAAGGTGGTCTAATTTTTGCATGTCGTGCAACAGCGGCTGAGCAATGCATGGCACTTGACTACGGGTAGAAGCCAACGGCCTGGAGATCGAATTCACTCATCACGATGTCCGTGTTCTGCGGCAGGGTCAGCGGCAGGACGAAGTCCAGCGTTTCAGCGGGTGCCAGCGTGTCGGCGGCGATTGACCATCCGGCGCTCACCAGTTCGCCTGTGGTCGTTCGCAAGGTCCCAATTACGGTCGGCTGCTTGATGATGCTTTCTGCGGTGTTGATGATCGTACCGTGCAGCAGGAGTGAACTTCCGACGGATTGATAACGATCGATTTCGATCGCAAGCGGAACGGGCGTTTCATCGAAGCTGCGGGATAAATCGAGTTCGATGCGGACCTGGATCTCGACGTCTTCCAGCGGAATTCCCTGGCTTTCCGCGTTTGCGACGAGACCCGGAAGGCGACTTTCCAGGAAGGCTCGATTTTCATCGGGTTGAATCGGAACGGGAAAGCTTGTGACCGTGCAGGAAAGAAGTTCGCCCGCGTGATATGCGGCGATCAGCAGCCTCACCCAGCGAAAGTAGCCGGCGTCGTTGTGGATTTCACCGAGCACGAAAGGAAGACCCTGGTCGGTAAATTCGAGGGAGGGCTCACGCGTGAAAGTCAACTCAACCGGTGCGATAGAACGAGTGACCGTCGCATCCGCGTAGATTTCACGTTCGCCGGCGCCTGGTGGCGTATCAAACAGAAGCAATACGGGTGAGGCTTCCTCGGGCATCAGGTTCGCAGGTCCAGCGGCCCACCTGGAGAGGTCGATGATCGCGCCGGAGTCGTCTTCCAACAATATTCCGAAGTCGTGCAGAGTCAGTGGCTCGTCGGAAGGATTGCTGACCGTTCCCAAGACCGCATACTCTCCGTCTTGCGTCGTGAAGGCTTTGGTTTCCTGGAACGCAACGGAGGCGCGGTCGAAGGAAGCAGTCGTGAAATGGAGGAGCTCGACCTCTGCCGAAGCGATTCCATCGGCAGCTTCAAAACGAGCAGCATAAGGTGAATCTTCGCCGGGAGCGAGGTGTCTGAGCAGGGGAGAGACGTGTTGGCTGCCGAGCATATCCCCGTTGATATCCAGAAGTGAAACCTCCAGCGAGATTTCGCCGAAGTCCTGATCCGAATCGTTGCGAACGCTGCCCACGACGACGGTTCCCGATTCCCGGTCTTTTAGGATCTGCGGCGTATCGATCAGAATTTGCGGCTCGGGGGTTTGTGATGCGGAAGACGTGGTATCCGCATCGCTGTGTGTGGATGTCGTTTCAGTCGGAGAGGCCGTCAGGCTGTCCCAAGGAGCTGTGCCGCAGGATGGCACGAGAAAGATTATTGCAGCCAGGATGAAGGTTGCGGATCGTTTCATAAAGCAAAGCATACCGCAAACGATGATGCTTGTGGGATAGACTGAGAAAGCATGGAAAGGAACCTGCCGCTGCAATTGATACGTGCCGCAGTCCAGCTTAAATTGAACAGGGTGGAAACGTTCCTAACCTCCGGGTGTTGGCATCGGCTCGAGCAGATCATCTTCGGGAAAGAGGTCCTCAGGTAGTGGCTCATCGAAGTCGAAATCGAAATCGTATTCGTCGAACCCGAAATCATACCCCGTGGCCTCTCCAGCCTTGCACAGGCCGACATTCTCCCACACCATACAGCCGTCGAGCTCGCCGGTTTCAAGCACAGTCGCAATTTCGAGGACATCGTCCATGCTTGCTGCAAGCAGGAAGAGATTCGTATGTTCATCGTCATGAACGAGAAGCACGAGGCCGATTCCACCGGGATCGATTTCCCCGAAGTGCGGAACGGTCAGGGTGGCGAAGCTGTCGACCGGCAGTTCCAGATCGTCAATGGAATCGAGCGGCTCGAGGTACTTGGATTGCGAATCATACGGCGCCAGCACGATCAAATCCGAATCCTTGTCGGGGTCATCCGTGAAGACGAGATCCTGGCCGCGTGCATGGAACGAGTCCTGCATGGCGGTGATGCTTTCCAGATTATCGGCAGTGAGATCGAAGTCGTCGCTTCTCAAGAGTGAAATGGATTTCTGGAAGATAAACGGATAATCTGTCAGATCGGAGCTTCTTTCTCCGCCGAGCAGGAAATCGATCAGACGATCGATGAAGATCGGGTTGTCCGCAACTTGATCGTAGGGCGGAGTAAGGAATGAAAGGTCACCGATGGCGACGACGCCGCCGTCCAGACTGCGTACTGCGACGGTCAACTCCGTGTCAGCGTCCGCCTGCGACGAGCGAGTTTGCTCGTCACCCGTGATCAAATTCAGGCCGCTGTCGGTGTGAATGGAACGCGCGCCGTAAAAAACCAACTCAGAAAGATCTTCTGTAAGCGCATCTTCGGCGAATTGACGGAAGAAGACGTGCCGGAAGTTGCCTTCATTTTCAACCAGATTGTAAAGGAAGTCGTTTGCATAAGAGATGTCGAACGGTGCGAGAAGGCTGTCCGCGATGAGGGCTTCCGACAGGTAGCTTTCTGAGAAATACTCGTAGTAATAATCGTAGAGATTCCGGGTCGGATCGCTGATCACCAGGAGGCGGCCGCCGCGTGCGACGAATCGCTCGACGAGCTGCACCGTGGTTGGTGAAAAACTGGCTTGTGGCGCCAGCACGACGTATGCGCTGGCGTATTTCAAACGTTCTGCCAGCGGCAGCTCCCCGGGTTCGTACGTATCTCGAACGAATTCAATACTGGCTCCACGGAGGGTAAGTTCTTCGAGAAACGCGTCGAGTTCAGCGAAGTCGAATTGGTTGTTGTGATTACAATCGAGTAGAACGACACGTTGGGCGGGTTCGATCTCCTCCTCGGGTGATTGCTCGGAATTCGTTGGCGGAATCGGCATGGTAAATGAGGTGTAGTCGGGTGTATCCAGCATCGACGGGGAGCGATACCAGCCTCGATAGAACCACAATCCCCTGGCCAAAATCGGCAGGAGGAAAATTCCGACAGCGACATAGATGCGGTAGCGTTTCATGGCAGCCTCCTTGCGGAGGGTGGAACGTAGAGTAGGTAGATCCCCGCTTTTTTGGGTAAAGGCGTGGTAACGCCTTCCTCAGTCTCTGAGAAAAAACCGAAGTCGTACGAAACAGGATAATCGATTCTGTCCAGCAGTTCGACGGCTTCGTAATGCCAGATTTTGGCCAGGCGGGCGGTGCGATCGAGGGCTTCACTGAAAGAACTCAGGCCGTCGATCAGCCCATACTGCAGTGCTTCGCTCGCCATCCAGGTCCGTCCGCTGAGCAAACCTTCGATGTCGAGTTTCAAGCGTTCGCCGCGGCCTAAAACCACGGCCTGGAAAAAACCCTGCTTGATGACGTCGATTTCACGCAGCGTTGTATCGCGCCCGGTACCGGTCATTTTATAGGGTCCGGTGGTAACGATGTCTTCGATGATGAACGGATCTTCCGGAAGCGTCACGATGACGCCCACGTTGCCGATAACGGAGGACGGTCCGGAGTAGATCTCGTTCGCTGCGGTGGAAAGGTAATAGCCGCCGCTTGCGGCCATGCCCTGGACGTAAACGACAACGGGTTTTCGCGCCTGCAAACGGATCAGTTCCAGGTAGACCGCTTCCGTATCGACGACCGTGCCGCCCGGTGTGTTGAGTACCAGAAGGACGGCGCGAATTTGCGCATCCTCCCGGGCATGTTCGATTTGCTGGATCAGTGCGTCCGCGCTTTCGAAGTAGATGGCGTCGTTCAAGCGGATTATTCCGATCTGGGGACGGGGAACGACGAACGAAAATGCGCTTCCAACGAGCAAGGGCAGTATCAGGAAGAGCAGAATGGTACGCGGGTTTTTCCAATATTCATGAGCCGCTGCATCGTTCATATTGACTTTCCTCCCGTTCAATTCCTGAATCGATACATCGAGCAGTTGAGGTTCAATGCCAATGCTATATCATTTTCTTGATGTTGGAAAGACGCTCTGGCTGGTACGAGTGCAGCAAAGCGGAAATCGGCCGATGCACCCCGCGCTTGATGCTCCTGCGCGGGGTGTATCGGTTGTATTTGCGGTTATTCTTCGAATTCGACCTGGGGAAGATCTTTCATCGCTTCTTCGATCTTCTCCATGGGATAATCGTAGTCTTGGAGTTGATTGTGAAGATAGGCGTCGTTTGCAGCAAGATCCAGAAGTCCATGGCCGGAGAGGTTGAAAGCGATCACGCGCTCGGTGCCCTCTTCCTTGCAGCGTAACGCTTCCTCGACGGCCACGCGTACGGCGTGCGCCGACTCGGGAGCGGGAACGATACCTTCCGCCCGGGCAAACTGCACACCGGTTTCGAATGTGCAAATCTGATCGATGGCGACGGCGTCGATGTCACCATGGGCGTGCAGTGCACAGATGTGGGGCGCCATTCCATGATAGCGCAGCCCACCGGCATGGATACCCGGCGGCACGAAGGAATGGCCGAGGGTGTGCATTTTGACGATGGGGGCCATTTTGGCCGAATCGCCGTAGTCGAAGGTATAGAGTCCCTTGGTGAGTGTGGGACAGGCTTTTGGCTCGACGGCGATGAAGCGTGTATCCTTGCCGTTCTCGAATTTTTCGTGCAGGAAGGGGAATGCGAATCCTGCATAGTTGCTACCGCCGCCAACGCAGCCGATCACCACGTCCGGATATTCGCCCGCCATTTCGAACTGCTTCAAGGCCTCCAATCCGATCACCGATTGGTGCATGAGCACGGGGCCGAGAACCGAGCCCAGGGAGTATTTGTATTTGCCTTCCGAAGCGACGGCCGCTTCGACCGCCTCCGATATGGCGATTCCCAACGAGCCCCTGCTTTCGGGATCTTCCGCCAGAATCGATTTGCCGAACTTCGTCTTTTCCGACGGACTGGGTGTTACGTTGGCGCCGTAGGTCTCCATGATGATGCGGCGATAGGGTTTTTGATCGTAAGAGACTCGAACCATGTATACTTCACAGTCCAGGTCGAACATATTGCAGGCCAACGAGAGGGCGGTTCCCCATTGTCCGGCGCCCGTTTCAGTAGTAAACCCTTTCACACCTTCCTCTTTGGCATAAAAGGCCTGTGCTATGGCGGTATTGAGCTTGTGTGATCCGACCGGGCAAACCCCTTCATATTTATAGTAAATGTGCGCCGGCGTATCCAGCACCTTCTCCAACCGCCGGGCGCGGATGAGCGGCGTCGGCCGCCAGAGTTTATAGATTTCACGCACGGGCTCCGGAATCTCGATGTAGCGCTCCATACTCACCGCCTCACCGATGAAGCGCATGGGGAACAGCACCGACAGAAATTCAGGCGTGACGGGTTCTTTGGTCACGGGGTGAAGCACCGGGCCTGGCGACAGCGGCATGTCCGGGTTGATGTTGTACCATTCCTTGGGGATATCGTTGTCCGTAAGTACAAATTTCGTAGACTCACTCATCTCGTTTTCTCCTCGTAGTTGATTAGCATTCGAAAAGATCGTCAGGAACCGGTTTGTGCGCGATAGTTCTCCTCCGGGTTTGATCTCCCCTGGGACATCGATCAACTAAAAAACGCTCATCCCCGATGGGGACGAGCGTAAGCTTGCCCGCGGTACCACCCCGCTTAGGCTGGCATCAGGGACAAAAAAACCGCCGGTGGTGCGACGGTTTTTGTGAGCCAGCCTCACTCATTTCGGACATCTCAATCGATATCCTTTGCCCAGATAACGGTGGCAGCGCCGGCGCGGGTTACTTGGAATTCCTTTCACCCTGCAGCTCCGAGGTCCATTCCATGCCGGCCAACGTGCGGTTTCTCAACGCTTCCCGCTCTCTGTATCGTCGCGCCGGCGTGTACTTGTCCTCTTCACAGCCTTTACTTGATTCGTTTGCAAAATTATAGAGTTTAGAAACGCGCTTGTCAACAAACTGCGTTCTTGAGCAACCTTCTTTCCCTTTCAACATGAAAGCCCGGCGTCCATTTTTGCCCGAAGATCGTCGGCGGTTGGACGTATCTGACGTTGTTTCTTCTCGTCGCCACCTCCACTCGATTGTCGACAGGCGTCAGTTCGACGTGCGCGCTCTCCTTCACCGAAAGGAATTGCAGCGTGTCGCTCGCGGAACGTCCCCAGTTGGCAAGGTTGTACATTTCGTAGGCTTCGGCTGGCAAGGCGAGGAACGTTCCTTCCTGCATGACGCGGCTGTAGTAGCTGAATTGGTGCCGCCCTTGTTTCAACTCGGTGACGAAGAAACTGACCCGGTCCTTGTGGATTTCCTTGTAGTTGTAGCCGAGGTTTTTCCATGAGTATTGGGCGTTTCCGTAGTAATCGACGACGTGGCTGGTTGTATTCAAGCCTTCGTTCAACGCTTCCAATCCGCCGGGTAATTTGTCTTCGATGATGACGTAGGAGCTGGCTTCCGGGACGTCGACGTTGAGTATCACCTGCACCACATCTCCCACCGCCGCAGCTTCTATGGGTTTGCTGGAGCCGAAGATGCGATAGTCCCGTGTTATTTCGATGCTGCCGGCCGCTTCGACATGGGTCGTGGATAGATACAACTGTGTGGAGACGACGAAATACAAACGATCTGCGTCGGCATTGTAGATTTTGAGTCGGTTGATCCCGGATTTCAATTGACTCCTCCTGACATCGATAGACTGCATGGGATGGTCTGCCGTCAGCGTCCCTTCCTGGATGGTTTCACCATCGAGTTCGACTTGATAATAAGTCTCTCCTTCAGCTTTCTGAGTCGCAAGCAGATAATCACTGAGCGCCAAGAGCGTAAAGGACGTCTCGTTGGTCGTGCCCCAGCCCTGGGTCTTCCGTTGCGACATGAGCCAGCGTACGATTTCGGGGATCAATTCATTGTCCGGATCGAGCCGGGTGAAAGCGGATAGTGCCAACGCCGTTGAACGTGTCGTGGAGGACATCGTTTTCTTGTAGTAATGACCGTCGAGCTGCGGAGACGGCCAGTAGGCGCCCGAAACGCCAAGCAGGGCGGAATCTTCCAGGAAACCCAGGATTTCGCCGGCGGCCTCGGAAGCATCGAGTTCGTCCAACGCAATAGCCAGGGCGGCCTGACTGAAAGTGTCCAGCTTGATCCAGTATTCGTACAGGGTGAGCGTGGCGTCGCGATCGCCGTGGCCTGCGGTTGCCATGCTGAAGAGCGCGAAGGCTTTCGTCCTCGGGTCCATGGTTGCCAGGTTTTCCTGCAGCCAGTCCACGCCTCGAAGGATGGCGGCTTTATCGACTGCATAACCGGCCTCGGCGGTTGTTGCCAATCCGAACACGACCCATGCTGTCTGGTAATCGTGAGTCTGGTCGTCGTACCACCAGCCCCATCCACCGTCCTGATGCTGCATCGCATACAGCATTTGGAGGCCGGCCGTAATTTTGGGCTCGAGATTGAGGAGACTGGCTTGATCTGTGCTGCCCAGTTGAAAGAGGGCTCTACCGACGACCGCGTTGGGAAGCGCCTTGCTCATGATCTGTTCCACACAGCCGTACGGATAGCCGGTCAGATACTCGAGCCCGGATAGTACGTTTCCATCTATCGATCTGCTTAGTTCGATGTGTACGCTGCTTTGATCGAGCGCATCCGGCGGCAGGAAAATGACGGTATCGTATTCGTCCTCGATGCTCCCAACCTGCGTGGTCACTTCCGGAACGGCCAACGGTTGGATCGTCAATGTTTGCTGGACGAAATCGGCGACGCCGTCCCCTTCGGCGCTGATGGTGACCTGCGCATCGCCGGCTTCGGCGGCAGTCGCTGCCCAGCCGATGGTGACGGACTCGCCGGCCGGGACCATGCGAGTTACCAATGCGGGATCCGTGATTTCGAGAAGGTCGCTGCTGATTTTGATGGCCATGGACTGCTGGGATTCGCTGTAGTTATGAACGAGAGCAGTCAGTGTAAATTGATCTCCACTCGTTAAGCTGCCGGGAAGGATGGGCCGCACCACGACCGCTCGATGCGTGATGATGCTTGCAGTCGTTTCGCCGACGAGTGAGTTGGTGGTCACGGCGCGTGCAGTCAGACGCCAGGTCGTGAGGTTGTCCGGCAGAGGCACCGTCAGCGTCAGTTCGCCCTGGCTGTCGGTCGTCAGGGTGGGGAACCAGGCCGCCGTGTCCTTGAATGCCGAGCGTGGGCTGCCGGGGGAGACACCGCCGTCACCACCACCGCCGCCGCGGCCGGGCGAGTAGATCTCGCGCCAGGGGGACATCGAATCGAACGTATGCACATCGAGTTCTCGAGGCCCGTAAAATGCTTCCGTGATCGGATCGACGAGGACCTCACTGAGTGCGTAAATTCCTTCGTCCACGAGTGCAAGTGAAACCTCTGCACGGACCGGCTTTCCCTGGCTGTCTGTGACGCGTATCGTTATATTGGCGTCCTCTCCTGGCTGGTACGCCTCCCGATCCGTTTCGATTTCGAGGTCCAGATAACCGTCCGTCGAGTCGATATGCAGTTCGATCGTATCGAAATGCAGGCGGCTTTCCGGTTTGTTGGAGAACTCGTACTCGCTCAGAGCCGTGGATTCAGGCTGCCAGGCGTTGATGGTTACGAAGACGTTGGGCGCGTCGCTGGCGAGAATGGGAACCTGAACTTGCGTGATCGGAGATGTCAGTTCGACTTCCTGCGCCCGATGAACCTTTCCTCGCTCGATGGTCAAAATCGCAGGTCCGTCGAACGAGGATTGGATAAAGAGATTGGCGGTTTGGTAAGGAGAATAGCTGTCTTGTTCGGCCCATAACGTCAACTCATCCGAGGCGTTGAAATTCATCCAGGGATAGTCGAAATCATAGATGCCGATCCAGCGTGTAGTCGATATGTCGATGCCGCGCGCGTCCTGGGCGCTGAGTGTCAATTTGTAATGGCCGTTCTCATTCAACGTCAACGGAAGGTGTGCCACGCCGTTCTCGTCCGTCGTGGCCGTCAGCGTTTCGAGGACCGTTTCGTAATCGTAGTAACGGTTGTCCCATTTCATGATTTCCAGACTCAGTGAGCGGTTGGAAACGGGCTGATCTTCGATCGAATCGACTCGGGCTTCCATGGTGAATTCAGAACCTGGAGTATGTATATAACCGGAAGTCGAGAGAGATATTTTTTCCGCCGCATCGTAGACTTTCAAAACGATGAAGTTGCTCACCGTCTGATGACTGCCGTCGTCGACGGTTACTTCGATTCCCCAGGTGGAATACATTTGGCTCGATCCCCAGAACGTTGTTCGATAACCCTCCTGTCCGAGGATGGCATTACTGTGGTAGGTGTATTCCCCATCAGCATTCGTCTTGCCTTTTGCCGCGTTTCTCGGACTTTCAAACCAGACGTACTCCACATCCTGATCCCCCGTATCTTCCTCCCACCAATACCCATAAAACTCACCCAATTCGTATTCCCGTATGGTGACTTCCGCATCACCCACAGGTTCCCCGAACAGGTATTCCGCGCTCACGTTTACGGTGAACTCATCACCCTGAACGTATGTGGCTGCGTCACTGGAGAGTACGACTTGATAATCGGGTTTGCGATAGTCCTGGACTTTGAACCGTCCTTCGAAGACCTCTCCCTCGAGATTGATTTCGAGCTTGTAATCCCCCAGCGCTGCACCTTCGGCGAGCAAAAAAGATCCGTGAATCGTCCCGAAGAAGTTGGTCTTGAGTTCTTGAGTCTCGATCAGGTTGCTGCGAGCATCTCGGATACGTACTTCGACCGCCGTGTTTTCCGGAAGCAAGCTGTAATCTACATCGTCGTCGAGGCGAAGGATCGCCTTGTAATTTACGGTTTGTCCGGGACGATATATCGGACGCTCGGTATAGATGTAGGCGAAGTGCGTAGAAGCGTATTGCGACGGTGTCCCCGAATAATTCCAATACGACCAGGTGGAGGACCAGGTCGATGAAAGGCCAACCGCGGTCGTGTCCTGTTCGCCTTGACGGGCAACGACGATCAGCGGCTCATAATTCTCGGGGATCGTCGTTTGGTACAGCCCGTGGTTGTCCGTGTGGGATTCTCGAATTTTCGATCCCTCCGACGTGTAAACGCGGATTTCGGCATCCGGAACGACATCGCCGTGAATGTCCGTCAACCAGACGAGGAGTTCCGTGCCGGAGTACTTCGCCACGAGTGTGTTTTGCGAGAGCAGTACGAGCATCTGATCCTGAAGCACGCCATCGATCTCCATGCTCAGCATGTACAAACCAGGCCGTACATCTTCGGGTAAATACACTTGCTTGATGTTCCAATGTTCGCCCTCCAGATTGGAGGTGATCTCCCAGCGCTTTATCATTTCGGTTTCGCCGCTGATCTTGTCCAGCGAGGGTTGGGTGAAATTGGGATCATCGCCGCACAGTTCGACGAATTGGCGGATGCTGAGTTCGTTCAGTTCGAAAAACACTCGAGTCGGCTCGGTGGGCATCAGCGAAAATTGAACGGCACGCAGGCCATCCGCGTCGACAAGCTGTACTTTCGATCCGACCCACGCAAAATTGGCGTAATGATAGTAATGCTCGGCTGAAAACGACCATGTGTAAGGCCGGGAGAGGACATTTTCTCCCTGCGCATCACGCATCGGCGGTTGGAACGTGACGGAGTAAATGGAAGCGCGATTCATGTTGCTCGTGAAATGAAAATTGAGCGTGTTGTCTTCCCAGGTGAAATACCCCGGCTCGTGGGGCGTGATTTCAAAGGCGTTTTCGACGCTTTCGTGATCCATCGCTCGATCGAACACCACTTGGATGTCGTCCTCCAAATTCAATGAAAGCTTTTCGTTGGGGAAAACCTTGACTATTGGCGGAGCAGCAGAATAAACAAGATCTTCCGGGACGCCGAGTTCGTATCCGCTGGAATTGGAAATCGAGTGGTTGAAACTGAACGTGTATTCCTTGCTGGGCGCTGGTGGAGAATCGAGCAGCAGTCTGGCGGTGCGATTGTTTAGCCAATTGATCGTATATTCGAGCGGGGGATTCGTTTCCAATGCAGATTCGACGCTCTCAGGATCGGTGTCGTAGTTAAACGTGATCCGTATCTGTCTGTCGCCGTATTCCGGCTGTTTGCCGAGATCGACTTTGAATTCGTCCAACCAGTAGGACCAGCGGTACGGACTTTCGAGTGTCAGTCCACGAGAATCAGCCGCCGAATCCGCGATCGTGAATTGATATCGCTGTCCGGGGGAAAGCGGTTCGGTCAGCTCGATTTTGAGTTTGCTGCCGGTCGACCAGGTCAGGTCATACTGCGCTTCAGGCTGAACATCGAAGGCACTGGAGACGCTTTCCTTGTCCATGTCGCGGTCGAATTCGATTTCGATCGTTCGTGTGTCTATCGATAGCTGCGACGAACCCGGATCATGGCGGATCACGCTCGGTGCGGGTAACACCTCGAAAGTGAGACGTCCGTATTCGTAGGCGTGATCGCCGGTCACGCTGGCAAATTCGGGTTCGAAGTACACCGTGTAGGTAACACCGGGCTTGAAACCCGTCTCCGGCGTGAATACCAGTGTGTCGCGGGCAGGGTTCCATTCCGCTTTGCCTTCTACATACGGAGACAATTGCAGCACATCATCGGATTTGTCCACCTGCATGGATTGGTTAAATAGAAGCACGAGTGGACCAGCAGGCGGCACGTAGCTATTAACGGTGTTGATTGTCCCCACTTCTACGACCCAGCCTTCCGGGGTGGGAGTGGGGCTTTCTATTTTTACCGGCGTCTGCGTCGCGGTCCCTTTTATCCTGGTGACGTCAGGTGGTGGTGTGTCCGTTATGCTTTCGGCACAGGCTGCGACGAAAATAGCAATTCCGATCAACAGTCCCAAGATCGATATCGTTCTTCGCATGGTTGTCCTCCGGTAAGTGGTGCGGAATTCACGTTAGTTCGTTGGCCGAAAGATAAGACAAGCGTGTTACCGCCGTTCGGGTGGTAGATTACGGTTTGGTAATGGATGATTACGATTTGGTTGCCTTCGATTGACACCAAAGAGAACAAACGCCTATACTGGCAGGCAGAAAGGTCTACGTATGCCGGAAAATCTCGACACGACCATACTAATCGTGGATGACGAAGATGCGATCCGTTCGGGTTTGGCTTCGGCTTTATCGCGGGCGGGGTTTACCGTCCTGGAAGCAAGCGATGGGGAGCAAGCACTCGAGGTAGTCGAGTCACAAAAGCCGGATCTGATCGTGCTCGATATCCTCATGCCAGTTCTCGACGGACGCGAAGTCTGCAGGAAGCTGCGTCAGGCGGAGAACTGGACTCCGGTGCTCATGCTCACACAGATCGAGGCGACCGGTGAAAAGATTTCGAGTCTCGAAGAGGGCGCAGATGATTACCTCAACAAGCCCTTCGATTCATATGAATTGATCGCCCGCATCAAGGCGCTGCTGCGCAGGCAGGAAGTCGCGGGACGATCCGTGCAGATGGCGCACGTTTTGGTCAGCGGGCGCCTGCGTTTGGAACGCGAAACGCAGCGCGCCTGGCTGGAGGGGCGTGAGATCGCGCTTTCGAACAAGGCATTTGGAGTACTCGCACATCTGATGAGCAGACCCATGGTCGTCGTCACCCGGGAGCAGCTCCTGGATCACGTCTGGGGCTGGGACGATCCAACCGGCATGCGAACGGTAGATGTGCGCGTCGCTGAAATCCGCCGTAAACTCGGGGAAACTGCGACGAGCCCCGAGTTTATCGAAACGGTTGCCGGCGTGGGGTATCGGTTTATCGCTGAGGTAGATTCTGAATGAACCGGCGTAGAATCACCTGGCTCGGCGTATCGATATCCGTCGTCGGCGTGATCGTCGCCTTGGTGATGCGCCTGATGGACACATCACCGCTCATCGCCTTTCACTTTGTCATCGATCCGGCCGTCATCGTATTGCTGCTAGCGCTGTGCCTTTCGACAATCATTCTGGTTGCCAACCTGATTTCATACCGGCAGCATTTGCGTACCGAAAAGGCGCTTGTGGACCTACACGACTCGTTGGAAGAAGAGCGTCGTCGGTTCATCCATCGCCTCGATCATGAGATGAAAAATCCGCTCACGGCTATTCAAGTCCAACTCGACAACCTGCAAAGCAGTGAGGCACTGGATTTCGCGGTCGTTGAAGGTGTACGCAAACAAGTGGAGCGCTTGATCGCGCTCCTGCGGGGATTACGCCGGTTGACGGATCTGGAGACTCGGACGCTTGAAGTCGAAGAAATCGATGTGGAAGAACTACTCGACGAGGTGGTTGAGTTGCTGCAGGCGCCGGAGCGTATCCAACTTGATGTGCAGCACATTCCCTGGTCTGTTCCCCCAATTCACGGAGATCGGGAGCTGTTGCTGGTCGCCTTCCGCAACCTTGTGCACAACGGATTGCGTTACTCGAACGGCGTGATTCAAGTCCGTGCACGCCACACGGCCGGGCATCTTGTGGTCGAGATTATCGATACCGGACGTGGTATTGCTGCGGAAGAATTGCCTTTGGTGACGGAGGAGCTGTACCGCGGAACGAACGTTCACGACCTGCCGGGAAGTGGCCTGGGTCTTTCACTGGTGAAGATAATCGTCGAACGCCACGGGGGACAGCTAGAACTTCGAAGTCGCCCGGAAAAAGGAACCATCGCCACGGTGCAAATTCCGTATGAACAAACGTAGCCCACTGCGGCATATCCTTCTCATCACCGTCCCTGCCGTTTTGTTTTGGTTTGTCGTTGCAGCGATCGCAAGAGACCGAATCGGGGTCGTTATATCGCTGGCTACGCCTACGCCCGAGGGAAGCGTTGCCCTGGTGACTCGCACGGAGACGGCAAGCGCGGGTTTGACCGCTGCGCCCTCGATATTTCTCCCCCAAACAATGGAAGCCATCCTGCCTCAACCGACGGACACAAAGGATGCGAAGACGACGCTTCCTCCCACTTTATTTCCACCGCTCGAACCGGCCAAACCGGGCGCGACACCCGTGGGATCCGGCACGGGAGTCATCGCATTTGTATCGGAACGAGACGGCAATCCCGAAATTTATTCGATGAACATCGACGGAACGGGCATTTCCCGGCTCACCTACAGCGATGCGATCGACGCACAACCGAGTTGGTCTCCCAACGGCCGCAGCATCGCTTTCGTCTCCTGGCGGGACGGAAACGCGGATATCCATCTCATGGACGAAGATGGATCAGATCGACGCCAATTGACCTCCGATCCCGGATACGATGAATTTCCGAGTTGGTCGCCGGATGGCGCCTGGATTGTCTTTGATTCAGACCGTCGGGGGATGTTCCAGATTTATCGAATTCGTCGAGAGGGCACCGGATTGGAGCGTTGGATAGTAGGCTCGAGTGATGATGCCATCGCCAGCCTCTCGCCCGATGGCGACACCATTCTATTCGAATCCCGGCGAGAGAGTGATGCCTATCAGATTTACACCATCGACGTTGATGGCGATGACTTGAGGCGATTGACTCACACCGGCGCCCGCAACGTGAGGGCGGTGTGGTCGCCGGACGGAAATCGAATCGTGTTCATCTCTGCTCGTGAGGGCGTTCCTCAGCTCTACATCATGAATTCCGATGGAACGAACCAGCGCAGATTGACGTACGATCTTGGGACGATCAACTCTCCCGCCTGGTCTCCGGATGGAACGTTAATTCTGTTCAACGCCGATCGAATGGGAAATTTCGACCTTTACGTCATGCGGGAGGATGGTTCGGATGTCCGCCAGATCACAACCCATCCGGCGGATGATTATCAGGGTTGTTGGCAACCCTGAATCGGCGGGCGTTACTCGGGGTTTCCCCAGATGCGCAGTGTGCCATCGTCGCTTCCGATCGCAACGTAGGCTCCATTCGGTGACCAATCCACGTTGTACACCCAGTTGGTATCCGGATTGACTCGCATGATGTCGAGTTTTCTCAGCAGTTCGCCGCCGTCCACGTTCCAGAAATAGATGCTGCCGTCGTTTCCGCTGGCCACGATCATACTTCCGTCCGGAGACCAATCGAAATCCATGATCGACATTGTGTTCCCTTCGAGCATGCGGTCCTGCGCCCAGGTGTCTGTGTTCCAGATCGTGACCGATCCGGCGCCCAGTGCGGAGTAGCTGGCGGCGGCCAATCTGGTGCCGTCAGGAGACCAGGAGACGGCGCGCGACCATTCGCTGTCCGTGCAGCACACGGCACGCTGCATCGCGCCGCTGGATGAGTCCCAGATTCGAATTGTCGAGTCGTTCGCCACGCTGGCGATCTGCCCGGCGTCGTTCGACCAGGCCACGTCGCCGGCGATGAATTTGCGAAACGTGTGGCAGCATATTTCAAGCAGGAGTTCGCCGTTTTCCGTGTCCCAGATCTTGATGCGTTCGTCCCCGCCGGCCGTCGCCAGACGTGAGATGTCCGGCGACCA
This sequence comes from Anaerolineales bacterium, assembly GCA_037382465.1. Taxonomy (NCBI): domain Bacteria; kingdom Bacillati; phylum Chloroflexota; class Anaerolineae; order Anaerolineales; species Anaerolineales bacterium. The sequence continues at coordinate 23,561 of JARRPX010000006.1, forward strand.
GCTCAGGTTTACGATACTGCCGGTGCTGGCCTGGAATCGCAGGGTTTCCTCGCCGCTTTCGATGTCCCAAATCTGCACGATCCCGTTTTGATTGCCGCTGGCCAGCATGCTGCCGTCCGGCGACCACGATAATCCTTCGATAAACCAGGTATTGGTTTGCAGCTGCCAGACGATCGAATCGAAGGAGGTGGCGTACCAGACGTTGATGACGCTGTCCTCGTACGCACCCATGTGTTCATCCGAAGCCAGCCAGAGCCCGTCCGGCGACCAGGCGACTTTACGGAAGGAGTTCCCTTCGGCGCTGTACCTGGCCAATTCGGTGATCGTTTGTGGATCGAAAAGAACTCGCGGATTCCGATCATCCTGCGGGGTCACCATTTGGCGGTTCATTTCGTTGGAAACGGCGGATGTGGCCATCAGCGTAGCGGCGATCTGCGCCGGACGCAGCGTTGCGGTCGGAAGATCGCTGGTGAAACGCGTGCTCGATGGCGTGTGGGATGGGATTCGATCCGGCGTGGCGGTTGCTGTTCCGCTGCCACCCGTCATGAGTATCACGATGATGAACGCCGGCAGGAGAACGCCCAAAGCAAATATGGGTATCCATTTCAATTTGCTGCCCGAATCACTCAGACCGGGGATTTCGTGAGGTGGCTTATCGGAGGGCGTTTTCTGTGAGCCGAGATCACCGGATTCGCTTGCGGTTGATTCGAAGCGAAGGGTTTGCTGTGCAGGAAGCGGTTGAGACGCTGCGGTTTTAATTTCAGCAGACGGCGTGCTGGATGTGAGAATTGCATGCTTGAGCGCCTCCACAAGATCGCTCACGGTTTGATAACGATCCTGGGGATCCTTGGCCATGGCGCGTTGGAGCACTCGATCCAATTCGGCGGAAAATCCCGGTTCGACCTCGCGGATACTGGGAACGGGTTCGGTGATGTGCTTGAGGGCGATACCCATGGCGGTATCGGCGTCGTAAGGCGGCATCCCGGAAATGGCTTGAAAGAGGATGGCACCCAAGGCATAGATGTCGCTGCGTCCATCGATGTCTTTCTCGCCCTTCGCCTGTTCCGGGCTCATGTGGGTGGGGGTTCCCTAGACGGCGCTGCCGGTGTAAGCCACACTGGCGTCCCGCAGCTTTACGAGGCCAAAATCCGCCAGATAGGGGAGACCATCCTGATCGAGCAGGATATTGCCGGGTTTGAGATCGCGATGGACGATGCCTTTTCGATGCGCTTTTTCCAATGCCGGAGCGATACGTTCCAGTATTTCGAGCGCTTCGTTGAGCGGCAGCTTTCGACCCTGGAGCAAATCGTCGAGCGAGCCGCCGGGCATGTAGCGCATGACCAGGTATAGTTGGCCGTCCTGCTCTCCGAAGTCGTACACCGGGACGATGGCGGCGTGTTCGAGTGCGGCGAGGGTTTTTGCTTCACGTTCGAATCGGCCGCGGAACTGCGGGTCGTGGAGGAATTCTCGCGGCAGGATTTTAACCGCCACGTCACGGTTGAAGCGGGGGTCATGGGCGAGATAGACGGTTGCCATTCCACCCCGTCCGATTTCCTCTTTGATTTTGTAGCGGCCGATGTATTCTGGAGGCATGCCCCTTTGCCTTGTACTTCAACTCGTCGACGTGCGGGGCGATCGAGTCGGTTTCTTCTGCCGATCTCCCGCTGCGGAGATAACCCTGATTATATATGAGCCTGACGGCAGAATCCAAACCAACGCAAGCGCGGTGCGGACGCATTGTCCACACCGCGCGATTTTGGTGGCCAGAACTATTGGTCGTGCTGGTTTTGTCAATCCTCCGGTGTACAGGGATCGCCGGGTTCTGCACCGTCGGGGCAGGGCGCGACACAAATCAAATCTGCGCTCGTTTGAGCGTAGACGTAGCAGCCTTCCGGTTCGGGTGCGGGCAATTCGGATGGAACGATCACGGTTAAAGCGAGAATGTCGCCCGTGAATTCCACCGTGCTGCCCGCCACCCAGCAATGTCCGTAGGCGCTGGGATTGACGATCCACAGCCAGGTTCCGTCCTCGTTGCGCCCATCGACCTGGGCGCTTTCCCCTTCCATGAGAGAGCCCGTGACTCTGTAGTCCTTGTGCGGTCCCTCGCGGCAGTTGGCGTTCATGATCGCTCTGGCGGTCGTCGACTCACCTTCGTCCTCGGGTTTTGGTGTCGGGGTGGATGTAGGTGCTTGCGGTTCCTGCGGTCCTTCCCCGATCAACCCCTCTTCGAGTTCGAAGGCGCCAATGTCGCATTGCACACCCTGCGGGCGGGCGACTCCGCGTTGATCGCTGGCGGGGCAATCCGCTCCTGCGGCGCCGGCGTCCACCGCCGGACTGGCGGACATCAGGGCGTGAGTCAACGTCGGTCCGCCGTTGGCGGCCAGCGGATCGAGCAAGGGAGCCGTTCCGGGAATGTCGTTCAGTACAGGGTTGAGGCCGCAGGTATTGTCGCTGTCCAGATTGTGACCCAGTGTGGAGAAGCCCGTACCGAAGCAATCCGCCACTGCGTTGTCGGCGATGATGCTGCTCAGCATGCGCGTCACGCCGATGTTGACGTTGGAGATCCCGTGCGACGAATTGCCGGAGACGGTCACGAATTTGAGCAGCGCCTCGCCGTTGTTGGCGATTCCGGCACCTTCGGGGGCGTGGTTGCCGCTGACCGTGCTGTTCACCATCGTCAGACCGCCGATCGTGCCTCCGCCTTCCTGATAGATGCCGCCGCCGCGCGCCGTGGCCGTATTCCCCGAGAGCGTCGAACCCTCGATGGTCAGGATGGCATCGGCGTTGTTCATCAAGCCGCCGCCCCACATGCTGGCTTCGTTTTCCGAGATCGTGCTGTCCTTGATGGTCATTTCGCCGCGCACGTTCCAGATCCCGCCGCCCTTGGGAGAAAGATTCAAGGTGACGGTGCCGTGGGTCAGGCTCATCGTTTCGTAATTGAAGATTCCCGTCTGGATGTGCTCGCTTACGGTCACGTCGGTCAGGTCCATGCTGCCGTAATTTATCACGCCCGAACCGACGTTTTGCAAGATCTGCGTACCGCTGATGATCGCGTTCGAGGCGGGCTCTAGGTTGCAAATCCCGGCGTAGTAATCCGGAGCGGCGTTGTCAGCCACGACGCCGCCGGTCATTTCGAGAACGTCGAAATTCGTGATGCCGCCGCAGTAATCATACGAATTGGTGTTGTTGCGGTAAACGTGGGAATCGGTGAGCGTCATGTGGCCCAGGTTGTACACACCGCCGGCGGCGAAGTTGTCCTGGATGATGGTGTCGTTGATGGCCGCCGTGGCGCCCGACTCGTTGTATATCCCGGAGCCCAGTTCTTCGGAGGTGTTCATGGACACCTGGCAGTTGGACATGGTCAATGTTTCCTGGTTGTAAATTCCGCCGCCGTAGGCGTGATTTCCGGCCGGCAGTTCGGCTTTGTTGAATGACACCTCCACGTTTTTGAGCGTAAGAACGCCGCGATTGTGAATCCCGCCAGCGTTGATCACCCCGGGTCCGACGGCGGTTCCAACGGCGAGGTTTTCCGACACGCTGCTGTCGAAGATCGAAACGACCGCGCCGTTGTCGACCAGAAGCCCACCGGCATTTTCGCCGCTGCCGTTGAAAAGAACCAGGTTGCGGATCGTGAGGTTGATTCCGGGCAACACGGACATCACGGTGCGCTTCCCGTCGCCGTCCAGTTTCACCGCGCCCACGCCTTCGATGGTGAGATCCTTATCGACTACGACGGAGACGTCCGGATCCAGAGCATCGGTTTCGAAGTAATCACCTACCATGATGAATATCGTGTCGCCGTCGACGGCCTTGTCGCTGGCGGCTTCGAGGGTCAGACAGGCGGTTGCGGGGGTGTGACAATCGTTGCTGTTGTTCCCCGTCGTGGCGACGTACCAGATGTGCGGATCGGGCCCGGGAACGCAGGCCACGAGGGCGATGAGTGCGAGCGTGGCAAAAGGGAATGTCAACGCGTTGCGGATTTTCATGGCGGCTCTCCTGTGATGCATGGATAAAATTGAGGCTCGATGGATGAGGCCATTTACCGGCCTCATTCTCTAGAACGCCCATGAGCGGCAATTTGTGACAGATTCGGGTCCAACGTGGGGGATTTTTTCCTTCCCCAGAGGATCGAGTGCGATTCCATGCTGACTCTACGTCGAAGCGTCGGCGATTGTCAAGCCGGTGGATTGAAGAAACGTACGGGCGTTCAGTAGACGGGCTGTGAGGGATCGACCTCCTCGGCCCAGGCGTTGATTCCGCCGCGCAGATTTTTCACGTTCCTGAATCCGGCGCCGCGAAGGATCCCGAGCGCCCGAGCGGAGCGTGTGCCCGCCCGGCAAACCAGAACGATCGGCGTCTCGCGGTCGAATTCGTCCATCGCAGCGGCGAGTGAACCCAGGGGGATCGAATCCGCTCCGGCGATGTGCGAAATTTCGAGCTCGTGAGGCTCGCGTACGTCGATCAAGCGAATCCGGCCCTTACCCTTCAGGCGGTCGGCCAACTCGCTTGCATCGATTTCCCGCTCCGCCGGCAGCTGCTCCGCCGCCGAATCGCGCTCGGTGATACCGCAGAAGTCTTCGTAGTCGATCAGTTCACGGATTTCCGGTTCACGTCCACAGATCGCGCAGCGCGGGTTCTTCTTCAGGCGAATGTCGTCGAAACGCATGGCGAGGCTGTCGTAAATCAGCAGATGCCCGATGAGCGTTTCTCCAATCTCGAGTATCAGTTTCAGCGTCTCGGTGGCCTGGATCGTGCCGATTACGCCGGGAACTACGCCGAATACGCCGCCTTCGGCACAGCTCGGGACCAGATCGGGTGGAGGCGGTGCAGGAAATATACAGCGGTAGCACGGGCCGCGTTGGCTCCAGAATACGCTCGCCTGACCTTCATAACGGAACACCGATCCGTAGACGTCCGGTTTGCCGCTGAGTACGCAGACGTCGTTCACCAGGTAGCGGGTGGGGAAGTTATCGCTGGCGTCGACGATCACGTCGTACGGTTGACTGATTTTCAATGCGTTGCCGGCGGAGAATATTTCGTCGTAGATGTCCACCTGGATCTGGGGGTTTATATCCAGTAAACGTGACCGGGCGGATTCAACCTTCCGTTCCCCCAGGTTCGACGATCCGTGCAGTACCTGGCGGTGCAGGTTGGTAAGTTCGACTTCGTCGTGATCGACCAGCCCGATGCGTCCTACGCCCGCGGCGGCAAGATAGATCGCTGCCGGGGATCCCAATCCACCTGTGCCGACGATCAGCACGGCAGCCGATTTCAATTTCCGCTGGCCGGTTAGGCCGATTTCCGGCAGGAGCAATTGTCGCGAATAACGCCGGAATTCGTCTGCGGAAAGACCGGAAATCATGCGGGGTTTCTGGGAGCCGGACATGGTTGCACCTCGTGCTTATTTATATCCTTTCCGGGTAGACATGTAAATCGTCAGCGGTTTGGTTTATTATTTGCATCTACTTCTCGATGAAGGCGAACCCGTGAAGCGGCATTTGACCTCATGATTCCGTCCACCGTATCACCCCCGGGTATAATGCCAAGTATCCTCTGGAATTGCGGGTATGGGCGACCGGAGTGCTTGCGGAGACGACCTCTCCCGAGTAGGATAATAAGCCATTATGTCGCAGCGCCGTATGCTCCACACTCAATCTCCACCGCTCGAGCCGATCACGGGTCGAGTGATGCGGCATCTGGCGGTGACGTTTCTGGTGGCCGGCGCGCTGGCCACGGTGTTCACCGCATGGACTCCGGCCAGCCTCGATCCGGACGAACTCGCCGGTCAATTGGCCGCTGCGTTGGAAGACGAGTCGGAAATTCCGCCGGCATTAAGTGGATCGGAGGGGCTGGTGTCGGAGGATGGAAGACTTCGCATCGGAATCGTCGCCGGACACTCGGGGCTGTATCCGGAAACCGGTTCTCTGGATCCCGGCTCAATTTGCGAGGACGGCCTCACGGAAGCAGAAGTGAATGCGCAGATCGCCTCTTTGACGGTCAAATACCTGGAGGCGGCAGGTATGCAGGTGGATCTGCTGGAGGAATGGGATCCCAGGCTGCAGGGCTATCGCGCCGTCGCGCTGGTTTCGATCCATGCGGACTCCTGCCTGCCGATCAACGAGTATGCGACCGGTTTCAAGGTGACGGCCGCGGTCGATACGATCGTCCAGGATAAGGCGCAGCGCCTGGTGGCTTGCATCATCGATCGCTACGGCGCAGCGACGGATCTGTATTTCCATCCCGGCAGCATCACCCGGGACATGACGGAGTATCACACCTTCCACGAGATCAACGGCCAGACGCCGGCCGTGATTATAGAGACCGGCTTTCTCTATCTCGATCGCGATTTCCTCACACGCAGTCCGGATCTCGCCGCACGCGGCATCGCCGACGGCATCATGTGTTACGTGAACAACGAGCCAACGGATCTGAACGGCGAGAATTAAGCATGGAATCGGGAATTCCCGGAAATGGGTATTCGAATCACATCGCGCTGCTTCAGGAAGCGAAGCAGGCTTTCATCGCGGGCGAAAACCAGAAAGCGCGGCGCTTGTGCCGACGGGCGATCCAGCTCAAACCAAAGGACGAATTGCCCTGGATCCTGCTGGCGAAATATTCGGAGCCTCGGACGGGATTGGAGTGCCTGGCGCGTGCGCTGGAGATCAACCCCAAGAGCCGGGTTGCCCGCAAGATGATCCGCGAATTGATCCGCCGCATGCCGGGCAATCAACGCCAGGAAGCCTTCGAAGAAATCACATTCCCCGAATCATTGGCGCACGAACTGCTCCCCTCCGATGCGCTGACGCTGCGCCGTTTACTTTCGTCTCGTGTGGTTATCATCGCCTTTGCGATCGTGTTGACGGCCGGAATTTGGCTGGGAGGACAACCGGTAGATGCGCTGCAGCCGCAGATGTCATCGGTGGATCTTGTTAAAGCGACTTTGACGCCCACCCACACGTTGACGCCTACCCCGACGCTGACGCCCACACCGACGCTGACGCCCACGCCAACACTGACTCCCACCCCGCGCCCGGCGGCGTCTTCGCACTACACGACCAACCCGGAAGACCTTGCGGACGAAGGACGTTGGATCGACGTCGATCTGTCTGCGCAGCGCGTGACCGCCTATGAAGGTACGACGGCGGTGAAGACGTTCATCGTCTCGACCGGCGTGCGCGCACATCCAACCGTAACCGGGCAGTACCGCATTTATCGAAAATACGTCTCCACGCCGATGGCGGGGCCGGGATATTACCTGCCCGGAGTCCCCTTCACGATGTATTTCTATAAAGGCTATGCTTTACACGGAACCTACTGGCACAACAACTTCGGAACCCCGATGAGCCACGGCTGCATCAACCTGCGCACGCCGGACGCAGAATGGCTGTTCGACTTCGCTTCGGTCGGCACGCTCGTCAACGTCCATCCATAGGCCGCCGCTGACTCCGGCGCATATGTTCTCGAACGTCCGTGACTCCCGTTGATTCTTGCTTCCCTGAATCTTTGCCGTATGCGAATATCGCTTCACCCGGCAGTCGTTGTTTTCAGCGTATATTTGGTAATATTTAATCGTTCAGATTTTACAGGTTGGAGAAATCTCATGCCCAATGTAACTGTTGAAGGCTACGGAACGTTCGAGGTCCAGAAAGGTACACGCCTGGTGCGCGCCATAGAAAAAAACGGCGTCGATATCCTGCATCGCTGCGGGGGACACGCACATTGCACGACGTGCCGCGTGGAGTTCCTCGAGGGTGAACCGCAGCGCCGTACAGCTGCCGAGCGTGATAAATTGAAAGAGAAGGGTGAGAGTGGGATTCGTCTTTCCTGCCAGTGCCTCGTCGAGTACGACATGAAGGTGCGGGTGTTGAACACGCTGCGAAGTACGGGACTGGACAGCCCGGGAGACACACCGGAAGACCATATCACCCCCGAACCGGAGTGGGTCCCGCTTTCGGAGTAAGATGTCGTGAGTAACAAAGCGTTGTTCGAAGGGCTCGTCATCGACGAATACGACCGCCCCGTCGATGTCGCCATCGTGGGCGGTGAGGCATTCTACGTCGTCGATGATGATGGATTCCAGCGTCACATCGAAAGCGAGCACGTCGACCGCCAGGTGCTCGAACATTTCCGTGAGATGATTGAGGGCCACGAAGACCTGGTGACCGAGGGCACCATGGATATGATCGGTCAGGACGATATCTTTACCAAGGCCATGATCGAAAATCAACTCAAGAACATGGCTTCCCAATTCGATGCCATTCTCGAACAAGGTCTGCCGGACGAAGCCCGAGCGTATCTGGGCATGCTCGGTTTCCGCGTAGTCATCGATATGCGCGGGGATGTCGTTCGAGTCGACCAGCCGCAGGCGCCAGAATCCGGGGAACCCTACGATTGATGCGGTAAACACGACCCATTTGTAATAAGCAACCCGGGCTCCGCGTTTCGGACGAGCGCCGGGATGCTGGAGCATCTTCATGAAGGACGGTGCTAGAGTATAATCGTATGCAACATTGTGTAAATTGGAGTGCGTCGTGACTCTGTCCGAATATATTCTCGACGTTTCTGAGGGAACTTTTGAAAACGATGTGCTCATGCGTTCCCATGAGACTCCCGTCATCGTGGATTTCTGGGCCGAATGGTGTGCGCCCTGTAAGATGCTCGGACCACTGCTGGAGCGTCTGGCGAACGAATGGGGCGGCTCGTTCTTGTTGGCGAAGGTCGACGTCGATGAAAACCCGAATTTAGCCATTCGCTACGGCGTCCAGGGAATCCCGGCCGTCAAGGCGATCCAAAATGGGGAAGTCGTTTCCGAATTTGTTGGTGCGCAGCCCGAATCGATAGTACGAAGATTCGTTCAAAACCTGGTGCCCAGTGAGGCGGACAAGGCCGTCGCTGAAGCACAATCCTTGCTGGCTACGCGGCATTGGCCGGAAGCCGAAGATGCTTTTCGCGAGGTGCTCGAGCAGGACGAGAGCAACGCCACCGCGGCGTTGGGTTTGGTGAAAAGCTTGCTCATGCAAGGCAAGGGGAAGGAATCGGGCGAGATCCTGGCCGACTTTCCGGCCGGAACGGAATGGCCGGTTGCAGAGAGTCTGAGACCGTTGGCGGATGCACTCGTCGAAGCCGAGGGAGCCGAGCAGTCAGCCGATGAGGAAACGCTCAGTGCGCGCCTGCATCGTGCGGCAAATCTGATTGCGCGCGGCAATCTACCGGCCGCGATGGACGGTCTGCTGGACATCCTGCGTGAGGATAAAACCTACCGCGGCGGTCTTCCCAAACAGATCATGCTGGCGCTGTTCGTGTTATTGGGGGATCAAGATCCGTTGACGCGAGAATATCGAGAAGAACTCGCTTCCGTTCTATTCTGATCGCTGCTTTTTACCGCCGGATTTCGATCATTTTCCGGTGGATGTTGGTTATTGGGGAGGTTCCAGAATCAACGTCCCCCAGGTCGTGGGATCGGTCGCGCGGCGCGTGTTGACGTTGGAGATCATCGACTGCCAGGTGGAGACGCCCACGGTGTCGTTATCAGAGAGCGACAGGGCGAAGCCGAAATGGCTGCCTGCCGTGGGGGTCAATCCAAATGCCGACCAGGGAATCTTTGCTTCCAGATTGTAGTCGTTTCCATCTTTCTGAGCGGCGATGTCCGCGCTGCTGACCCAGGCTTCCAGGCTTCGCGGGAACCAGCGATAGACTTCGGGATCAAGAGAACCGAAGTTGCCTGGCGAGAGACCGATCTGGTAATCGTCCTGGCTCATGGTGGCGGTGTAAAAATCACCGGCCAGGTCGGTGTCGAGTTGGATTTCGACGTCGTCACCTTTATACATGTAGCGTCCCCACGAAGTCTGTACGAAAGTATCGTCCGTCCGCTTCAATCCGATATAGAGATAATCCGCATCCCAGGCGAGGTAGAACGTCGCCGATGCGTCGCTCGGTCCGCTCCAGCCGCTTCCTGCGTACGGAACGGTTTCGTCCGCCGTATATGCCGTCGTGGTCCACTCGCCCAGGTCGCCGTCGATCGTGATCGTGGCCGTGCGATAAGCGGCGATAACCTGGGTGCCGTTCGATCTCGAATCAAGGGTGCTCGATGTGGCATCGGGGATGCTCGTGTCGAACGGCGTTTCATCCGATTCCTCGGGTGTGGTTGTTGCCGTGGCTTGTTGGTCTTCGGGAGGTGTGAGCGGCGTCTCGCCGGTGAGCACGACGACCGGTGTGTCCGTGGGAGACTCTACGTAGGGAGTCGATGGAGTGGAGAAAATGGCCGTGTGGGTTAAATTCGGCGTGGGAAACGAAAAAGGAGTAGGTGATGCGGCGCCAGGCAGGGTGCATGATACGATGCTGGATGCAAGCATGAAGTACAGCAGCAGACGTGCGGACTTTCGCATGTGTTCCCTCCGGCAGGGCGAAAGAGCCAACTGCTTCCGATTGTACAACGTTAATTCCTGCCAGGAAACCAATCTAAACCCGAGCCTTCAATAAAGCATCATGCAGCACCTTTTTCGTCCGTGCTGGATGAAGATCGATTATCTTGACACAACCATAGTTGTATATATACTAGCTAGTAGTTAGATATAGAACAACTATTATAACTGCAAGTAGAATCTGTAGCTGAAGATGGTACTTGATGATCCAGAAGCGGATTCTCGGCAGTATAAGGAGACAGGAACTATGCGATTGAGTCCACGTGAGTTCAAGGGAATGCAAAGTGCGTTACGCCGTTACCTGCAACGCACGATCGAGTATCCAAAATTCAAACGTATGGGGTTGACTCAGGAGAATCAATCGATACTGGAAATCGGATGCGGCTCGGGATATGGTGCTGCGTTGCTGCTCTCCCTGAACCCTGTGAAGTACGTCGGGGTCGACCTGATGTCAGAACAGATCGAACTTGCACAGCAACGCAATCTACCCAATTGTGAGTTTCTGGTCCGTGATGCTTCTGATTTGAGTGAATTTGACGATGGGAGCTGGGACACCGTCGTCGTTTTTGGTGTTCTCCATCACATCCCTGCTTGGCGAAGTGTGATCGATGAGATACGCCGTTTATTGCGGCCGGGGGGGATTTTGTTCATCGAAGAACCGGATCTCGATGTGATTCGTATTTGGGATCGATTGTTTCATTGGGGTCATCCAACTGCGTTCGGCTTGAAAAACTTCGAGGAATACGTCAAAGCTGTCGGATTGTCCATCGAGGAAAAAAGCAGATTGATTGCAGGCTTTTTCGCATACCGAATCGTAAGATCCGAATAACCGAAAGATTGTGCGTTGAAGTCGATCAAGGTTTCTGCGCAGGTATGCGGGGACATGAGCACACCTGAATTCTGATCCCTGTTTCTGTCGATCACTTTAGATGGTTTGTGGGGCGGGTGGGATTCGAACCCACACGCTCTCGCGAGCAGAGGATTTTAAGTCCCCGGCGTCTGCCAATTCCGCCACCGCCCCGAACTGATGTTATTGTAGCCGGACAGGGCGAAGCGTCAAGGTGCCGTTCAACGACCGTACGGGCATTTTACACTTCATCCTCTGGTCCAACCTGTAGGAAATTGGGATTTACGGCGGAGTTTTCCCCATTGAATTGGACGCCATGGCGTGAGTGGCGCTATGCTATAATGCCAAACGGAGTCGAAAAATGCTGAAATCGCTTACGCGCATTTTCGGGGGCGATCCCATCCGGCGGCAGCTCGAGAGTTACAGCGATGCTGTGGCCCGGATCGACGCCCTCGAAAAAGAGATGAAAACGCTTTCCGACGAGGCTTTACGAGCGAAGACGGATGAATTCCGTTCGCGCCTGGTAGATGGAGAGACGCTCGACGAACTGCTTGCGGAGGCTTTCGCAGTCGTACGGGAAGTGTCCGTGCGTACTGTCGGATTGCGTCATTACGATGTCCAGTTGATCGGCGGCATCGTACTGCACGAAGGTAAAATCGCAGAAATGAAAACGGGTGAGGGCAAGACGCTCGTGGCGACGCTGCCCATCTATCTCAACGCTCTGGCCGGCAAGGGAGTCCATCTGATCACGGTCAACGATTATCTTGCCCGCCGTGACGCGCGTTGGATGGGTCCGATTTTCGATTTTCTCGGCCTCAGCGTCGGTGTGCTGCAGACCGCCTCGCGTTCGGAAGGGGGACGTAAAGCGTTGATGTACGCACCGGAGAAGGAATCCTCGCAGGAAGACGTCCACCAACTCGAACTCGTGGACCGCAAGCTGGCCTACACCGCCGATGTGACCTACGGCACGAACAACGAGTTTGGGTTCGATTACCTGCGCGACAACATGGCGCGCACTTTGGAGGCGCGCTCGCAGCGGGGACATCACTACGCCATCCTCGACGAGGTGGACAACATCCTCATCGACGAGGCGCGCACGCCGCTGATCATTTCCGGGCCCGCACAGGAAGATCCGGAAATGTACATCCAGATGGCGGCCGTGGTGAAGCAGATGAACGCCGAGGATTACGAGATCAACGAACGCGATCGCAGCATCTCGTTGACCGAACTTGGAGAGGATCACGCGGAGAAGATCATGGGCAGGTCGCTGCGCGATCCCGACCGTCCTGAAGACATCACGCCGGAACAGGCGCGATTAATGGGTCATCTCCAGCAAGCACTCCGGGCGGAACACCTGTTCAAACGCAACAAGGAGTACGTCGTTCAAGGCGGGCGAGTCATTATCGTGGATTCGTTCACCGGCAGATTGATGCCCGGACGCCGGTGGTCGGATGGCCTCCATCAGGCCGTCGAAGCCAAAGAGGGCGTCCGCGTGCGCCAGGAGAACGTCACCTACGCCACAATTACGCTGCAAAATTATTTCCGCAAGTACGACAAACTCAGCGGCATGACCGGTACGGCTTTAACCGAGGCGGAAGAATTCAACGAGATTTACAACGTAGACGTCGTGCCCCTGCCGATGAACCTGGAATACCGTGCGGAGCAGCCGGGGTCCGATCTCGTGGAAGTGGAATATCGGGAGAATGGCAATCAATTTTCTTACTACGCCGCTGCGGACGATGCCGATGAAACACCGCTTTTCTGGCGGCGTAAAGATTATCCGGACATCGTCTACCGGACGGAGGAAGCCAAACTACGTTCCGTAACCTCGGAAATCCTCAAGCGTTGTACGCTCGGCCAGCCGCTGTTGGTCGGCACGACGTCCGTGGAACTATCGGAAATGCTGTCCAAACGGCTGCGCTCGGAACCCTTGCAGCGAGCCGCAATGATCTCGATTTTACGCCGAGTCTACATGGAAGCGAACGACATACCTGCAGAGGGGATGCGGATTGCCGAACTCGAACCGCTGAATAAGCCGCTCGACGAACTCAGGGCATCCGATTTGCGCTCGTTTGCCCGGGATTTAGACCTCAATTTGAATCCCACTCGTCCGGAAAACCTCGAACGGTTGGCCAGTATTCTCGATCTGGATTCGAACCATCACGAACACCTTGCCGAGCTGCTGCGCAGCGGGATTTCCCACAATGTACTCAATGCGAAGAAACACACAGAGGAATCACAGATCATCGAGGGGGCCGGGGCGAAGGGATCGGTTACGATCGCGACCAACATGGCCGGTCGAGGTGTCGACATCGTGCTCGGCGGAAGTCTGCCAGACGAAGTCGCCCAGCGTGTGACCCGCGTAGCGCGCGACAGCTACGAACGGGCGGGCCGGATGGAGGAGCGCGAGGAGATGGCGCACCTTTTACGCGCCGGCTCCGGATCGGGTTATGGGAAGGCTTCGCACATCCAACGCCTGGAAAAATGGCGGCGAGAATTTGCCGATTTAGACCATTCCGAAATGGGCATCTACGAGGCGGATGTAGAAGCGTTCGATCGATTCATCCTCGATCGCGAGCACGTCCTGAAAGCGGGGGGATTACACGTTCTCGGCTGCGTACGCCATGAAGCACGCCGGATCGATAATCAGCTGCGTGGCCGCGCCGCGCGGCAGGGAGATCCCGGTTCGTCTCAATTCTTCCTCTCGCTGGAAGATGACCTGATGCGCTTGTTCGGCGGTTCCCAGGTTTCCAATTTGATGCAGCGCCTGAACATCGATGACGCCATGCCGATTGCCCACAACATCGTAAATCGCGTCATCGAGCAATCTCAGGGCAGGGTGGAAGGCGCGAATTTCGACGTACGTAAACACCTGCTCGAATACGATGACGTGCTCAACCAACAGCGCGAGGTGTTTTACTCGCAGCGGGATCGGGTTTTCACCAAGGGCGATTTGAGTGAAGACATTAATGAAATGCTTCGATTCGAAGTCGAGCGGCATGTGGAATCCCGTTTCGATGATGAGGATGGTGATTGGAAATTGCTCGCGTGGATGGAAGAGATTCAGCCCTCGTTGAACGTCGATACGGTTGATGCCTATCCTTCCTACATGCTGCGGCTTATTCTCGATGAACTCGGGAACATCGAGGATGGGGAATCCCTTTTCCAGGCCTTGGTGGAGGTTGCCCGGCAGGCTTTGAACACCCAGCACGATCATGTACGGCAGGCGGTCGTACAGCAGATCGATCGCACCCTCGAGCGCCTCGACGATCAAGTCGATCAGCGTGTTGAAATGGCGGAGATGGCGATCGAAGGTGCGCTGCTCGAAGCGGAAGAAACAGGCGAGGATGTGAATCCCAACGCCCTGGTACAGGCGGTGGAAAAGGCCACCGGTGTACACATCAAGATGGAATCGGACGCCCTGAATCAAATCCGCGAGAATCCCGATAAGTTCCGTAAATTGGTGCCTCAATTGATCGAGGGCGGCCTGGGAATTCGTGTGTGGTCGGGTTTGGTCCAATCTGCTGAACGCCGGATCGGCGAAGCGTTGGACATGGAATATCAAATAACGGCCCCGATCGATTGGTACGAAGCCGGCCAACTACTCCTGGCCGCCGTCGATCGTATCGGGTTGGGTAAGACGGAGCGTTTGCTGGCGGATGTGGAGCGCGACTTGCGCAGCGCTCTGGAACGCCTGAAAAAGGTCGATGAGCCGTTAATTCTACGCTTGCTTGTGAGAATGAGTTTCGGGCGGCAGGCATACTTTGACAAGAAGACCCACCAGCGCAAATCGGCGCTCGTTGCACGCCTCACGTATCCATTTTATGCCGCTCACTATCTGGACAGCCGCGGCGCCGAAGATTTGACCGATGAGATCATGTCGCATCTTGAAGGCGCACGTCAGGCACTCATTCGCAGCCTGGGACAGGGTGAATCGACGCGCCTGGCGCATATCAAATTCGAAGATTACGAGGAAGCAATTCGAGTGAGTATGCTGCGTGAGCTCGATCATGAAATCTACGAAAAGCTTGCCAACGGCCAATCCATTGCCTCCCTGGACGAGCCATCTCAAGCGCAAATCGCTGTCGTATTGGGCAGCCGATTGTTGACCGAAAGCCACCGCAGGCTGATCCTTTCGGTGGGCGATGGACTCTGGATCGATTATCTGACCCAGATGGAAGCGCTGCGTACATCGATCGGATTGGAAGCCTACGCTCAACGCGATCCTCTCGTGCAATACAAGAGCCGCGCGTTTGATATGTTCGCCGAATTGCTCGCCACGATGCGTGCGGGAGTGGTCACGCGGATGTTCCGCGTACGAACTGCCGCGCCTGCACAGGCCGCCCCTGGACGTTCGACTTCAGGTTCACGAAGTACAAAGAAAAAACGACGACGTCGTCGTCGGTGATACATACGCCGCATATTCGTGATTTTCACACGGCCGGGATCAGTCCAAACTCGTGCTCGAGGACATCCAGGGCTTCATCAACCGCTGACAGTTTGTCGCTGGGGAATCACCGGGAATACGTCTCACAGTGCGGGATCGATCCGCATTTTCTATTGAAGTGCCTCCCACTTTGAAACGGCTTCCTTTATCAGCTTGCTTACTTTTGGATCAGGCACTTCCTCGATCGCATAGCTGTTGTTGTCAATGAGCACGTGCACGGTTTCGTCCGGACCTTCATACAATTTGATCCGTCTTTGCTCATTTTCAATTTCCGCCAGATTTTGCTGCAGGAAGTGGTCGATCTGTTCAACCATACTGCGGGGCTTACTCTCGAGCATATCGCCCGTCTTCGCTTCGATACCTTGATCTTGATCTTCCACGTCCCTGAGCCATGCGGTTAGATCGACGGCAGCGTATTCGACCCTGCTCCAATCGGGCGAGTCGTGAAGATCTTGCGACGAATGGTACTCGTGATCGCCGACCTTTACGATAAGGTTTCCTTTTTCTTCGTTGCGCAGAAGCGTCAGAACGTTGATTCGGTTGCTGGTGGGTGGGCTTTTTTCGATGACTTCTGTTTCCGCTTCAAGTTCTTCAACGGCCTCTTCTTGAGGTTCGGCAGGTTCATCAGCCTTACTGTGTCCGAGCACCCATTTCCTTACCTTCTGGAGCGAGGCGGCGAGGATTTCTTTGTAATCCTTGTCTTGTTCCTTTCCCGCTTCTTCTTCCTTGGGCTGTTTTTCCTGCGCCTGATCATCTTCCGCAACATCCGCCTCCAGCTCCGCTTTGGCTTTCTTCTTGGCGGCTTTTTGCTGCTCTCGTAAAATGGTGAACGCCAACAGGGCAACGAAACCCCCGAGGCTCATCATGACGATGCCGACCAACAACTGGTTATCGGGATTCATATACTTGCCTCCGGTTGGCATTTCGGACAGAAATGCGTGCCTCGTTGCCCGATTACCATGCGTTCGATCGGCGAACCGCAAGTCGCACACGCTTCACCCGCTCGCTGGTAGACGCGAAAGTGGTTTTGAAATTCGCCCCCACGGTATACCCAATCGATACTGGCGCCGTTGCTTCTGATTCCGCTCTTCAAGGTATCTCGTATCCCCTTCCAGAGTGCTTGGACCTCATCCGGCTCGAGGGAATCGCTGCGTCGAAGGGGGTGGACGCCTGCGCGGTGCAAAGCTTCATCGGTGTAAATGTTGCCGAGACCCGCCAGAAAGGTCTGGTCGAGCAGCAAGGATTTAATGCGTCGTTTTCTCTTGTGCAGGTCTTCCATCAAACGTTCCCAGGTGAAGCTTGAGCTTAAGGGTTCGGGACCGAGGTCTCCGAAAATTTGCTGCTCATCATCCACGAGATAAACCCGTCCGAACTTCCTAACATCATTAAACCGAAGTTGATAATGATTCTCAAGGAAGAAAATAGTGTGATCGTGCTGGTCGCGCGGTGTGTCGTTCGACACGATGGAAAGGTCACCGCTCATGCGCAGGTGAATGATCAGGTTTCCGCGATCGAGAAGGATGTGGATGAATTTTCCCCGGCGCCCGACGTCGCGGACGAGGCGGTTGCGGATACGCCGTCGAAAGGTCGATTCCGACGGCGTTTGGATGTGGCGCGGCCAGTGTAGCGAAACGCGTTGAATTCTTTGCCCTATCAACGAGGGATCACGATCGCCTTCGCGAAGGATTCTGGCGATAGTCTCAACTTCGGGTAATTCCGGCATACGCTGGCATTATACCGTCCGAAGACAGAACAGCAAGTGAATTGCTGGTCACATCGTTCGCCTTCGATCATTTATCTAGCGAACGCAGATGAGATCCCGGATTTGGTCGAATTTCGCCGATCCGATGCCCGAAACGTGTGTGATGTCCTCGACTTTCCCGAAGGGACCATATTTTTCCCTGTATTCGACGATCTTCTGCGCCAGACTAGGCCCGATGCCGGGGAGTCTCTCCAATTCCGGCGCGGTTGCCGTGTTGATGTCGAGTAAATCATGGGCCGACGCATTGGTTTCGGGGCGCGCAATGCTGGTCGGATCGCTGGCATCCACCTGGATGGGCACGGTGATTTGTTCCCCATCCGACAAAGTCGAGGCGAGATTGATCCTATCCATGGCTGCGTTGTCCAGCGCGCCGCCCGCTTTTTCGATCGCCTGGCGGGCGATCGATCCGTCAGGCAATTCGTAAACTCCCGGATTGGCCACCGCGCCGGCAACATGAACTCGTATCGGACCCGGCGTCGGCGGCGGCTCCAGAACTACGGGCGTTCCACGCGGTTCGGAAATGAACAGGATCAGCAGTCCGGTTGCGAGTAATCCGCTGAGCAGTCCTCCGAGAAAAGTGCCAAGCTTCTGCAGCATATTCAATCCCCCTCTAGTTGCGATCCGAGTGTTTCCATTATAGGCAAAATACGCAAGGTCGATCAAACCGGCTATAATCAACGTATGTCTTCAGAGAAACGGACGGGC
Organism: Anaerolineales bacterium; assembly: GCA_037382465.1. NCBI lineage: Bacteria > Bacillati > Chloroflexota > Anaerolineae > Anaerolineales > Anaerolineales bacterium. The sequence goes on from JARRPX010000006.1 coordinate 41,743, forward strand.
GACGACGGTTTTACAAATCTACTCGGTGACGAACGCGTCGCCAAACATCACCTTCGACCGAGCAGTTACGGTACGGTCGATGAATCGTCTGCCGCGCTGGGGCTGGCGCGTTCGTTTGCGCTCTCGGACGACACGAAAGATGTGATTCGCGCCGTTCAAAAAGACCTCTACCACATGATGGCCGAACTCGCTGCCACGAAAGCGGCGGCTTCCCGTTTCCGAGATATCGACGAGGACCGGGTTGGCTGGTTGGAACGAGAGATCGCAGGATTCGAGCAGAAGATCGAAATTCAGAAGGATTTTGTGTTGGTTGGAGATTCGCCGGCCGCCACGGCGCTCGATCTGGCGCGGGCGATCGTGCGCAGGGCGGAACGCAGCGTGGCTAAATTATCGCACGAGAATGAAATCGACAACGCCCAGGTCCTTGCTTACCTCAACAGATTATCCCATCTGTGTTTCGTGCTCATGTTGTGGGAGGATCATCTGGCCGGCAACGAGAAACCGCAGCGGACGAAAGAGTAGACCTCGTGCTCGGAACCTTGATTAACATCGCAAGCGTCTTCGTGGGCAGCACCATCGGGATTCTATCCGGACAGCGGTTTCCTGAACGAGTACGGCAAACCGTGATCGCCAGTTTGGGGGTCTTCACGATGGCGGTTGGCGTCAGTTTGTTCATCGACAGTATGGGAGTCGACGGGGAGAATGTGCTCGTCCCACTGATCAGCTTGCTGGTCGGGGGGATTCTGGGGGAGTGGTGGCGTATCGAACGGCGCTTGAAGTCGCTCGGAGCGTGGCTCGAGGCAAGATTCGCGGCCGGCGAAGGTGAGGCGGTTGGCGAGAATCGCTTCGTGCGCGGGTTTCTTTCGGCCAGCCTGCTCTTCTGCGTTGGTCCCATGACCATTCTCGGATCGATACAGGACGGTCTGACCGGAGATTACCGCCTGCTCGTGATCAAATCCGTACTGGATGGTTTCGCTGCGATTGCTTTGGCATCCACGCTGGGTATCGGCGTGATGTTTTCGGTGATCGTGATACTGCTCTATCAGGGGGGAATCAGTCTACTCGCGGCGCAGGCCACCGCTTTTTTCAGCGATATCATGCTGGCGGAACTGACGGCAGTGGGCGGGATCCTGCTGTTGAGTTTGTCGATCGGTTCGATACTCGAGCTTCGCCCAATCCGCTCCGGCAATTTACTCCCGGCTTTGCTTGTCGCACCGATCCTGGTGCTCGTGTTTCAAGCGTTGGGGATCGGTTGAATCCCGGAATCTTTCACGATCGCTAAAATCGGGCGGATCGAAGAAAAGGATGATATCTCTCGTTCCTCGCAGTGGTTGGAGTTGATAAATTGAGAATTACGGCCGGCGTTGGATGGTGGATCAATCCGCGAGCTGCAGTGCGGAATCGATAACTTGTTGAAAATCCACGTAAGGTGCGGCACCGACCAATTCCTGCCCGTTGATGAAGAACGTAGGGGTCGAATTTACTCCGCGATCCCTACCGGCAGTGAATTCCGCATCCACTCTGGTATTATAGCGCCCTTCATCCAGACAACTCGAGAATTGATCTCGATCGAGATTCAAGGACTCCGCGAAAGCGATTAAGCGAGCGGAGGAAAAGTTGGCGGCGGTTTGATTCGCAAAGAGAAGGTCGGTGTATTGCCAAAAACGATTCTGCTCGGCGGCACACAGACTGGCGTTCGCCGCGACGGTCGACCCGCTGCCGAGAATGGGAAATTGGCGAAACTCGATTCTCACCTGGCCTGTTGAGACATAGTTGGCGATGATTTGCGGCAGCGTACTTTGGTCGAAATCGCGACAATGCGAGCATAGAAAATCCGAATAGTCTTCGATAACGACCGGCGCATCTGGGCTTCCGAGCGAAGTGCCATCGGCGAAGGGATATTCGCGGGCCGCTGGAACGTTGATGTCCTGTGTGGCGTTCAGACTGGGCCAAATCAGCAATGCTGCAATGATGAGCGCTCCACCGATGATCATGAACAGCCCGATCAAGCGCCTTTGGCTTCGCTGTTTTCTATTCTGGGCGATTTTATCTGCACGTTTACTCATCGATACTCCATGTTGAGACAATGTTTAATATCCTGCCATAAAAGAGGTAGTTTGTCTACATTGTCGATGAGGTAGATGCTTCGTTAATTTATATCCGTTGAACCACCCACGTCACGATTTCTTCGATCACACCGGCCTTTTCAGGCTCGTTGTGCACCTCATGATACAGTCCCGGAAGGATGCGTAAGGTTTTATCTTCGCTCGTCGATTGTTCGAAAAACGTTTCACACGCGGAGACGTCGATGATGTGATCCTCCTGGCCACAGATCAATAACAGCGGCTGATGGAACTCCGCTGCGTGTGCGAGGGTTTCCTCACCGGCTCGGGTTGCTTCAATGAAAAGGCGGGCGCTGGCCCAATCATGTACGAGGGGATCATCGATGTAGGCTTGTACGACGGACTCGTCCCGTGATAAATCGTGCGGATTAAGACCGCTGTGCTGCGAAAAGGTCGGCCATACCCTCGACATCAGCCGGCCCAGCAGAAGTTTGAGCGTTGGCACCTCAAATTTGCGCCTCAAGGCGGGTCCTGTGGCGATGACGCCGGTGAGCGGCGTGGTCGGTCGCAGCCCGAAGCGCAGGGCGAGCAGCCCCCCGAGACTGTGGCCGTATAGAAAGCGGGCTTTTTCGGCGTTTGCGTGATCGATGAGCAGCCGGATATCGTCGAGCCATTGATCCAAACTGGGCGTATGGCCGCGCGGGCCTTCGGATTTGCCGTGTCCGCGTAAATCGATGGCATGAAAGGCAATCCCCTTTGCCGTAAACGCCCGGGCGACGTGATCGTATCGCCCGGCATGCTCTCCGAGCCCATGCAGTAAACACACCGTCGCCTCGGCGTTTCCGTCCGGCTCCCAGGCTTGCCAATACAGTTTCACGCCGTCGCTGGCCGTAAGCCGCTGAAATTTTCTTTCCATCACTCTCCCCTTCCGTTGTTTGTTCTATCGAATCATCATCGGCGTCATGAGTCAAGTTCCATCTCGTAAACCGGGTGCCTGGGTTCTTTCCGATTGAAACCAAGCTGCTCATAGAGCTGTAGACTGCGTGTATTATCGAGCTGCGTATTCACGGACATCTTCCACTTCGAAGCACGCATCAGTCGCCGGATTGCATCTATGACCAACGCTCTGCCGAAACCCTGCCGCTGCCAGGACGGATCTACAGCCAGGCGAGCGAGATGTGCGCCGTAATGGGATTCGGTGCTGATTTGGTATGCAGCGATGCGGTTTTCGATCTCGATGACACGAGCCTCGGAAGCCCGGCGGAAGGCGTGGCGCAGCGTTTTCTCGGAATAGCGCCAAATACCCCCAAAGGCGCGTTCGTCCAGCTCAGCTACGCTCGGAAGATCTTCTCGCTGCATGGTTCGAATCGTACCCCTGGTGAGGTCAGTGGCCGGCAGGGGTTGCCGCTGCCATTCGAGGAAGACGACATCGTTGCTGTGTCGGAAACCGGTTTTCTCGAGTAGTGGGGCGAACCAATCCGCAGACAGAAGGGCTGCGGCGTGACGTACGTTCATGGATCGTGCCTGCAGAGCCGCTTCGTGCCAGAGCGGAGTCCAGAGATCGGACGGGGTGTACGAGAGACCGACCGCAAAGAGTCGTATCCACGAAACCTCCGGTGGATCCGGAGGACAGGCCAAACATCCAATGACGCGATTTCCATGCAGCGCGATGACGTATGGGGGTTGACCTAGAAGTGAAAGTGCGTCTACCCAATCGAAATGTTGGTGCAAATAGTCTGCTGTTTGGATCAGGTGCAGCACTTCGTCGTGGTCGTTTGGCGTTGAAGATCGAAAAGTCCATGCAGCGTGGCTGCTCATAATTCGTCGTTTCAGGGCGCCCAAAACATGCGCATCAGCGACCGATTAAACGGAATGGCCATTTCAATAATTGACGCAGTAGACGGTCACGCGCTCGCGCTTTGGGCATCGTTTCGAGACCACTCTGCATCGTGGAGAGCGCTTCGAGCGGTTTTCCCTGCCGGAGCTGCAGACGCGAGAGTGCTTGAAGCGTGGAGGAATAATTTTCCGAATCGCTGATCTTGTCGAACAAGTCGATGGCTTGATGATAGGCATGTTCTGCGGCGGAATTTTGGCCGCAGGCTTCGAGCGCCGAAGCGAGATTGCCGGAAGCCTGGGCAGCTCGGTTTTCATCGCCTTGCGAGAGGAAATAGTCGGGGGTGTCACGAACCAACTCGAGAGCGGCTTGCGGCTGATTCGCCGCAAGCAAGACGACACACAAGTTATTGGCGATCTCTGCCGCTTTACTCGAGTTTTGATCCTTGCTGTAGTGCTCTCTGGCGAGGGTATAACGTTCGATACTCCGCTCGTATTGACCCGAGCGATACGACTCCAGTGCGAGTTCTTCGAGTTCTTCCGGCGAAGCTTCGCTCTCTTTCATAGAGTTATGTCGAGTAGAGTCTCGGCGAGGATGCGCAGTTTCTCGACGGGAATCTCACTGAGTTGTTTGGCGATTTGTACGTACGTCTCGTTGCCGGGCTTACAAAGAAATTCGCGAATCTCCGGCGAAAAATCCATGAAATTCTTAAATGCCTTGTTCGTCGTGAGCCATTCCCCGACCGGACCTTCATCGTCGATATAGTCCTCGATCGATTGCCCTAACGCTTCGACGATCAATTCGAGATCGGTGAAGGGAATGGATTTTTCCCCGCGTTCGTACGAGCCCATACTCCTGGAGGAGATTCCTATGCTTTCTGCCAACGCCTTCATCGTCATTCCGGTATCGCTTCTACGCTTCCGAACGAGCGCACCGATGATCCGCTGACGCAGCGAAAGAAAGACTTCAGGGTCGAACTCGTCTCTTTCGTCCTTCTCCGGGGCGGTTGGGGCGATCAAGGAATCCAGGGGAGTGTCCAGGTGGAAGGCAAGCAGTTCGAGTTCAGGTAAAGAGATGATGCGACGACCGTGTTCGTAGGAGGAAAGAATCCCCCTCGTGGTTCCGATCATTTCTGCGGCTTCGCTGAGGCTTAGATGGGCTTCCGTACGAGCCTCGCGTATAATTGCCCCCAGCATTTTCGCTCGCAATGTAAGCGCAGCTGAATCGGTCATGGTCATTCTCCAAGACGTGAATCGCCGCGATTATAGCAGAAGTCAATCGAATAAGCGCATACATGCGCCGGGCGATTCCTGGTTCGCGGATGGTTGGAATCGTGACGATAGAAGCCTCCCCCAGTTAAGGCTTTTCTCATTCATCTTCAGGTGGCATAAGATAGCCGATTCCTTGGCGGGTGACAATGTGAATCGGATTCTTGGGATCAGGTTCGATTTTCTGCCGCAGGCGGCTTAGGCAGACCCAGAGGATTTCCTTATCGTCCTGGTATTCCGGTCCCCATACCATCGAAAGTAAGTCGTCAGAACTTATGACCTGTCCTATGGAACTCGCAAAAGTTTGCAGCAGGCGATACTCCGTCGCCGTGAGTGAGACTCGTTCGCCCGATACGGTAACCAACGCGCGCGGCAAATCGATCGTCAGTTCGTGATGGGTGAATATCGGTTGATGGAAGCTTTCGTCCATCGTACGTTCTGCGCGCCGCAGGACGGCGCGCACCCGTGCCAGCATTTCTTGCGCCGAAAAAGGTTTGACGATGTAATCGTCGGCGCCGGCATCCAGTCCGCGGACTCGATCCCGTTCCTCGCCCTTTGCGGTGAGGATGATGATGGGCACGGATGAAAATTCTCGAATCCTCTCACAAGCTGTGAAGCCGTCCATCACGGGCATCATCACGTCCAGCATGATCAAGTCCGGCTGTTCCTTCGAGACTTCTTCCAGTGCTTCCTGGCCATCGTTTGCCGATCGCACTTCGTATCCTTCGGTCCGCAAGTTGACTTCGACGAGTTGAACGTATCGAGGTTCATCGTCTACGACCAAGATGGTTTGTTTCTTGTCTTCACTCATGTTCGTTCTCTCCGCGGTCTATGCCGTTGATGTTAATCGGCAGCGTAAAGTAGAATTTCGAGCCCTGGCCGAGTTTGCTTTCCACACCGATCTCACCACCGTGCGCTTCGATGATCTTCCGACAGATGTACAGCCCCAAACCCGTTCCTCGGACCGAGCTGCTCGTTTCCGGGACGCGATAGAAGCGCTCAAAAAGGTGGGGAACATGATCTGTAGGTATGCCCGGTCCCTGGTCGATCACCGACACCCTCAAACGTTGATCGTTTCGCCGGACCTGGATGTTGACGGCTGAATCGGGGGCATATTTGTGGGCATTGGTAATGAAATTTTCCAGCACCTGGGCGATGCGCGTTCCGTCGATTTCGATCTCGGGAATGTCTTCGTCCATTTCGGCGGTCAGTCGCATCTCGGGATACAAAGATATCGTGCGCTGGATGACGTCGTTCAGGATGGGTGAGAGGTGGGTGGGGGAGAAGGTCATCTTCAGCGTTCCGGTCTGCAAGCGAGATGAGTCCAGCAGGTTGTCGATGAGTTCGCGCAAGCGATCGGACTCATCGTCGATGATCGAAAGGAACTGTTTGCGAGTTTCTTCGTCCCATTCCGTGTCCTCGCGCAGTAAGGTTGTTACGTATCCCTTGATGAAGCCGAGCGGCGTTCTCAGTTCGTGAGACACCGTGGAAACGAACTCGTCCTGCATACGCGCCAGCTGGCGCTGCGCTTCCAGGTTTGCGATACGGCGCGCCATGCGGCGATTTTCCAACAGCTGTCCCACGTGCCAACCAACGAATTCTGCCAGGCGAATGTGTTCCGCAGGATAGGATGGTCCACCGAAACGGCCAAACGTGAGCCCACCGACTCGACGCCCCGAAACGACGAGAGGGAGACCGAGATAATCCCGGCGGCGGTCACGGCTTTTTACCATCGGGCCGGCGTCTTCCTGCCGCAGCACGGTCTGGCCCAGACGGAAGGCTTCGACCGCAGCAGGTGCACCCCAGGCCAGATCCTCCTCTTGCGACCGGCCGCGTCCGAGGGCGCGTGCGTAAATCGGCTCCAATTCACCGGATTCCTGGTTTTGAAGTAACAACGCGACTGTGTCGAAAATGAAGATCGTGCGCGCCAGCCGGAAGACTGCATCCAATCCGGCTTCGGTGTCGAAGGTCTCGGCAACCACGCGTGCGATTGCATACACGGCGTTCAATTCCGTGCCGACGGTCAGTGGTTCTGGGGCAGGCAGAGGTCCGGTCATGACGGTAGCACTACGGGGGAGAGCGCGAAGCTAAAAGTGCTGCCTTCGCCTTCTTCACTTTCCACCTTTAATTCACTGCCGTGGGCGTTTATGATCAGCCTCGCCAGTGCAAGTCCGAGTCCCGCCCCACCGTATCGGCGCGTCGGGGAACCGTCCAATTGATGGAAAGGTTCAAAAATCTCTTCCATTCGGTCTGGTGGGATCCCGATTCCGGTATCGCTGACCGAGATGATGACGAGTTGATCGTCTTGCTTGGCAGACAGACGTACGCTTCCCCCGGAAGGCGTAAATTTGATTGCGTTGTCGATCAATTGAAACAAGACCCAGAACAGCCGATCCAGGTCGGCAAACACGGCAGGTATCCCCTCGTCCACATCGTTTTCGAGATCTCTCCAATCTGATCCTCGAGAAGCAATTCGAGATAGCCTTTGATGTGAGAAAGCGGGGTACGGAGTTCGTGGGAAATGTTGGAAATCAAATTGGCTTTGATCTGATTGACTTCGGAAAGCCGCTCCAGCGCTCGGCGCAGTTCGACGGTTCGTTCGTGGACTCTTCGTTCCAATGTACGATTCGATTCCTGCAGGGCGGCATGCAGTTGGATGATCTGTTCCGTGATGGCTTTGTCCAATGATTTGCGATCGATGAAGCCGAGTTGGAGGAGCGTCTGCCCGATAAGATGGTGTTCACCCCTGGCGGTGCTCTCCTTCTGTTTTTCGAGGGCGGTTTCCAGATTGTCGGCTGAAATCAGCTTTTGCCCCACCAGATATTCACCGATGCGAGGCACCAGAGCCGGAGGGGTCGTGCGGATCGGAGCGGAATCCGGAAGACCTTCAAGATACGCTTTTTCGGCCAACAAAGCATAAATGGCGATGTCGACCCCGCATTCCAAACACGTTTTGGAGTCTGTGGGAATTGGGTAGTTGCACTGGGGACAGAGGATGACTGTCTGGCCGCCCTTCGGATCTGATTTCGCCACCGTTGCGCCTCGTCGGAACTTTTCTATTTTTCGTATCATCGAAGAAGGCATCAATTTTTGCCGTAACGAACACCCCGATGTCGTAATCTTGGATTTACTCATGCCGGAGATGGACGGCTGGGAAGTCTGCGAACGAATTCGCGAGTTTTCCGAGGTGCCGATACTGGTGCTCTCGGCTCTCGGTTCTCCGGCGAGTGTGGCCCGAGCGTTAGATGCTGGAGCGGACGATTATCTTATCAAGCCCATCCATGCAAGTCTGTTGGCTTCACGGCTGCGCACGCTCGTTCGACGTAATCTGGTACTTCAGGAGCAGAAGATCGCCTAAGACAGCTCCTTTGGAATCGCTGGCTGGCAACCGCGTTTCTCTCTCTGAATCACGCAGCATCCGCTGCGTGATTCTACTTAAAGCACAACGTTGACCTATAAAGCCGCTTTAACGGTTCCCCCGTCGAACATGAGCGCGTGCCCGTGGACAAACGACGCTGCAGGAGATGCCAGCCAGGCGATCGTGCGTCCGAATTCCGTTTCCGTTCCCATTCGACCGAGTGGAACGTCCTGTGTGACGCGGGCAGCTTCCTGTTCTATGGAAGTACTGCTCCGCTGTGCCCGATCCCGCATGAGGCTTTCTACCCGAGCGGTCCAGGTCCACGCCGGATTGATGCTGTTTACCCGAATTCCATGTGGACCCAGATCGTTGGCCAACGATTTCATCAATCCTATGACCGCCATGCGAAGTGAGTTCGAGAGCACGAGATGGTCGATGGGTTGTTTGACGGAATAGGATTGAGTGGCGACGATGCTGCCGGAACCTCGCTCCAGCATGTGGGGCACGACGGCGTAACACAGGTGGACCGCACTCATGATGGTCAGTTGGATGGCCGCCTCCCAATCCTTCGGCTGCAAGTCGAGGAAGTTCCCCGGTGGCGGCCCTCCGGCGTTGATGATGAGAACGTCGATCCGGCTGAAGCGCGCCAGGGTTTGCTCAACCAATGCATCGATTTGTTCTTCCTTGCTGAGATCGGCACGCACGGCGAGGACTTCGGCTCCGGTCTCGCTTTCGATCTCCTTGGCCGTGATTTCCAATTGATCGCTTCGAGCGCAGATCGCCACACTGGCGCCTTCCTGCGCCAGAGCGGCCGCGGCGGCTTTGCCCAGGCCGCGGGAAGCCGCTGTAACCAGGGCGACTTTTCCTTTCAATCCAAGATCCATCATGCCTCCGATTGGATGAGGTCAGAGCACGGTGAGAATTTCATCGATGACCTGCAGATCCGGTCGATACTTGGCGATCCAGCCCGGAATTTTTGCCACTACTCGCTGGGCGTGTCGGGAATCGTTGCTCACCACGACGCAGGCGATGACGGTGGAGCTGTGCCGGTCGTTGTGATCGATCTCTGCCGTGGATACGTTGAACTGACGATTCAGACGGTTGAGTAGGGGCTTGATGCGCCTGCGTTTATCTTTCAGTGAATGGCAGCCAGGCAGGTTTAATTCGATCGTCAAGGCAATCACGTGCATATTCCCAGTGTATCTTGGAAGGAACGTGGATACAAGAACCAATCAGCTGGGTTATAATTCAGCCATGCAGAAGCGGACGGCCGTTTGGATCACGATCGTCGTGATCGTGCTCGTTATCGGCATGGTGGGTTATGCCATCGTCTCCGGTTTTCGCGCCATTACCGCACCCGTGAGTGAACTGCGCCACGATATCGGGACTCAGATCGCACGCATCGTAAATCCCACTCCGACGATCATTCCCGATCCTGTTACCATCGTGCGCGAGGTGCGTTCGTTGGCGCGCCTGGAAACGATTCATTATTCGCTGGAGAAGATCATCGTCGCCGAAACGGGTCAAGGCCCGTTCGGCTTTCTCTTCGGGGACCGGCTCTTGTTGGTGGCGCACGGGAACGTCATCGCCGGCGTCGATATGGACAAAATCGACCTGGACAGCGTCTGGATCGATGAATTGGGGAGAGTCTACATCGTGCTTCCCGAAGCCGAAATCTTCGTCGCCGCGCTGGATAACGACAAATCCTACATCTACGATCGCGAGAAAGGTTTCTTCACCCGAGGCGACGTGAATCTCGAGACGGCAGCGCGGCAAGCCGCCGAGGAGGAAATCCTTCGCGCCGCACTAGACGACAACATTCTCGAGCAGGCCTCGATCAACGCTGAAAACTACCTCTATTCGTTTCTGCACGCATTGGGTTTTTCGGACGTAATATTTACGGACGAGGCGAATCACCCCTCGACTGCACCGAGCCCCACACCGACCGCGCAATCGACAGCAGCACCCTGAACTTCAAATCTTCATTTGACTGTTAATCTGTACTCTCAAGCGACAGCTTCAAGACGACGGATGATTTTTAAGTCACATCCGGCGCGTCCATTCCTGCGAATCGTAGCGCGATTCGATCAACGCTCGGCTGGTTTTCAACTCGAGCGGGGACAAATTTCCTTCAGAGAACTCCCAGCCCAGTGCCTGTTCGAAACCTTGCGTGAGGGCACGAACGGCAGTTTCCCAAATCACAGGGGTTTGTAGTATGTCCTCGACGGTTGCAGATCGCATGCGTACACCGTAAACTGCCTCCCGACGCGCGGCCTCATCATCGTACTTCACCACCCGGCAAATTCTGGTAATGTCTCCGCTGAGAGGAATG
>JARRPX010000007.1 GCA_037382465.1 Anaerolineales bacterium
TGCCGATCGACTTCGTGGTTGGAACCGACCTGGCGCATATGACGGGAAAATCGCTCGTTGCCGCCAGAAGCCATCGTGCGCTGGGGCACGTCGACATTCGCCTGGCTATGCTCATGGTCCTGGGGACCGTCCCGGGCGTGGAGATCGGCGCACAAATCATCGAAGCCTTGAAGCCCAGGGGCAACACGGAGCAGGTCGTCGGTATTTTCTACGTCATCATTCTATCCCTGATCGGATCATTTACGGCCTGGGAGAGCTTGCGCGCCATCCGTATGCGGCGCACCGAACACATCGATGCACAAGAGGCCGTCGAGCAAACCGGCCTGCTCTACCGCTCGCGTCTTTTTCGCATTCCCCCGCTCGTTCAACTGCCCGTTTCCGGTGTGGGGGAAGTGTCGGTCTGGGCCATCCTTTCCGTCGGATTGCTCACCGGAGTCCTCGCTGGATTTCTGGGAGTCGGCGGCGGGTTCTTGCGCATGCCCCTGATGGTGTACGCCCTGGGGATCCCCACCCACGTCGCCGTGGGCACGGATCTATTCGAAATCGTCATTTCGGCCGGCTATGGGACGGTCAGCCATGCACTCAAGGGCAACGTGGACGTGCTCATCGCGCTCACGATGCAGACCGGTGCAGCCATCGGCGCACAGATCGGAGTCGCCGCAACACGCTACGTATCCGGCCCCAGCATACGATTGATTTTTTCTTTTCTACCCTTTTTAGCCGCCGCCATGGTCCTGCTGAGGATCACTATCTAAAACGGAGGTTGAATGGATCGGTCAAAAAATACGGAAGCGAAACCGTCCGCCCTTATCGGCATCGGCAGCCACCCGCTCGATAAAGATGCGCTTGCCTACTCGAAGATCGTTACAAGCGCACTCAATTTGCATCCGGTGCTTTTACATGTGGCCAAGAGAAGTTCATCGGTCGAAGACGCTCAAGCCCTGCTCGACAACACGATCGATGAATTTCCGAAGGATAAAGCCGACCACTTGATTCTGAAGGGCTCGCCAAAAACCGAAATCTTGGGCGAACTTGAACGCAAGAATTACAAACTTTTAATTCTGGGCTGTTCGATTCGCGACCTGGCTCAGCCGGTCTCATCACTCAGCCGGGAACTCGCCATGCGGTCGAAAACCAGCGTTCTCGTCGTCCGCGATCCTCCGCAGCGGATTCGGCAAATTCTGATTTGTACGGGTGCCCACACGATATCGCTCGAGGTGATTTCCTGGGGAATCCATCTCGCAAAATCCGCCGGAGTCCGGGCGACGATACTCCACGTGGCCTCAGGCGCGCCGGCGATGTACACCGGCCTCTCCGCACTCGAAGAGGGCATCTCCGATGTGCTCGAGCGCGATCACGCTTTGGCCCAGCATCTGCGGCAATCTGCGAACATGGCGGAAGAGGCCGGTGTGGAAGCGAGAATCGAATTCCGGCACGGAATGGTCATCGAAGAAATCCTGCGAGCGTGCGAGATGGAAATTTACGATCTGGTGGTCATTGGCGCACCCCTGCCCCTCATCCGAATCGAACAACTACTCATGGGACGCGTTGCACCTAAGCTGTTAGCCAGTTGCAAATTCCCAACGGTCATCGTGCGCAACAATGACAATTCCTCCGCATAGTCTGCCGGTCCGCGCGACGTTATCTGAGACACGGACACCGGTATAGGATGGACGCCTCATGCGAGATCTGACGGATGCGTTTGTAGAGTTGATCCGGCTGGCTTCGACCGATCTTTCTCCCGACGTCGAGAAAGCGCTGGTCGCCGCCCGCGAGCGAGAAGCCCATGGCTCGGCGGCGAGAGGCGCGATGGACAGCATCTTGCGCAACGTCAACCTGGCGCGGCAGAATTCGACGCCGATTTGCCAGGATACAGGCACGCCGATCTTCTACGTTCGTCATTCCCGGGATTGGAGCACGCGTGCGCTGCGCGATCAAATCCGCGCGGCTGTAGCGCGGGCGACGGCCAGGGCCTATCTGCGCCCCAATGCCGTCGACGCCATCAGCGGCGTAAACAGCGGGAACAACCTGGGGGACGACGCCTTTCCCACGATTCACTTCGAGGAAACGGAAGATGAGACCCTGACCGTCGACTTGATGCTCAAAGGCGGCGGATGCGAAAACGTCGGTGCGCAGTATTCCCTGCCAAACCGCGCGCTGGGCGCAGGAAGAGACCTGGAAGGTGTGCGCAAAGTCGCCCTGGATGCGGTGTTCAAAGCGCAAGGCAAAGGATGCGCGCCCGGGATTCTCGGGATTGCCGTTGGCGGCGATCGTGGATCCTCGTACGCCGCTTCGAAAGAAGTCCTGCTGCGCAAGTTGGACGAGCCCAACCCGGTAGATGAATTGGGCCAGCTGGAGGAACGCTTGAACTCGGAAGCCAGCCAACTCGGCATCGGCCCGATGGGATTCGGCGGCGAGACGACCGTACTGGGCGTGAAGATTTGTGGGATGCACCGTCTCCCCGCCAGCTATTTCGTTTCCGTATCCTACATGTGCTGGGCCTATCGGAGAAGGCGCATGATCGTGCGCGGCGATGAAGTGATTTACGAATAGGAGTTCAGCCATGATTGCGTTAGACATCCCCATCGATGACGGCGCCATACGTGACCTCCGCGTCGGAGATTCGGTCTCGCTCTCCGGCGTCATGATCACGGGCCGCGACGCGGTTCATAAATGGATGGTCGAGACGTTCATCACCCGGACCCGGGTAGCACAAGGCGACGATCAGCAGGTCTATGCGGCCATCAAGCCCATTTTGGATGGTGGCGCCGTCTACCACTGCGGACCGGTCGTCGCCGGGCTGGATTCGGGGGACCATCGATTCGTCGCGGCCGGCCCGACGACCAGCATTCGCGAGGAGCCTTACCAGGCTGACGTCATGCGCCATTTCAACCTGAAAGCGGTCATCGGCAAGGGCGGCATGGGAGAAAACACCCTCGCGGCCTGCCGGGACGTGCCGGGCGTGTACCTGCACGCCATCGGTGGGGCAGCATCGCTGATCGCCCAATCGGTTCGCCGCGTGCGCGGCGTGTACAAAATGGAATTCGGCGTCCCGGAAGCGATCTGGGTGATCGAAGTGCAGGATTTTCCGGCCGTGGTGACGATGGACGCACACGGCAGCAGCCTGCACACCGAGGTCGCGGCACGATCGAAGGCGGTGTTGGAGGAACTACTCGGCGTTGATTAACCGATTTACAATTTCTTTTCTTGTCGTCTACGAAACATACTCGAATATGCAATCGCGCAGCTTACAATTCTCGGTTCGGTACGAGAGGTAAATCCCAGTCTGGCAGATAGATATCTGCCCGTCACCGGTTGTGGATGAATATCCGCAACCAGCATAATCCGGCTGGTGCCGTATCTGAATCCGGCACCTATATCTCGCAGATATGTATCCGCAGGTCTTCGAAATAAACTCGAATCTGCGATCGCGCAGCATACAATTTTCGGCTCGGTACGAGAGTTCAATTCCTTGTCCGGCAGATGGTTATCTGCCCGTCAGTTGAATATCTGCAACCAGAATAATCAAAGAGGGCTGCCCTTAAAGTGCAGCCCTCTTCAACGCCGTAAATGGCTTGCAGAACCGCCGTTTCTACGGCTTGGATTCTTCGTCTTCTTCCATCTCCATGGTCCGATAGACCTCGAGCTCACGACGAAGATTACGAAAACGAAACGCAAGGCTGGCGGCAAAAATCGCCATGAAGCCCAGGATCACGCCATATCCCAGGACCATGTAGTTGAAAGTATCGATCGGCCCGTCCAGTACGTTCATCATGATTCCTCCTACAAAGGTATTTCCGTGTTCACCATCAACGTATCGTGTTTCAAGACAGCAGCTTGATCTTCAACGTGTCCAGTTTCTCCGACAGCCTGTACAGGCGCAAGCGGTGCCAGAGCAAGGTCGCATAAACGAACGTGAACGTAAGCAGACTGAAAAAGAAAGCCACGCGCATCCTGGGGCTCATGTCGAACGCTCCGGTCGCTGTCGGATCGCCGCTGCCCACGACGACGGGATGAATCGTGCGAAAAATGCGAATCGAGAGAAAAGTCAACGGCACGGTCAGGAAACCGAGGATGCTGTACACGGCGGCGAAGCGGGCGCGGCGGTCCGGATCTTCCACACCCTCGCGCAGCAGGAGGTAGGCCAGGTAAATCAACTCCATGATCGTCGCCGTAACCAGGCGCGGATCCCAGGTCCACCACGTGTTCCATATCGGCCGCGCCCAGATGGAACCGCTGACGATGTTGATGAAGGTAAAAACCACGCCGATCTCGACCGAAGCCAGGGCGACCCCGTCCCAGCGGTGTTCCCGGCGAATCAGGAGTAAGACGCCCGCCGCAGCAGCGACGAGGAAAGCCAACGCACCCACCCAGCCTGCCGCAACGTGAAAATAGAACACCCGCTGCACGTCTCCCATCACCGCTTCACGCGGGGCGAAGAACAGCGACAAGTAAAGCGCGGCGAGAAACAGCGCGCCGGTGAGCCAATTCAATACTTTGAGTGCCTTCGGCATCGGTTCCATATTCGATCCTCCACGAGAAACGCCTCCATTCCCGCCCGGAAAAACGAGACGGAAATCAAGACGTTGGTCGAATTCTCTTCTCCCGGCAGTTCTACTCCTCGACGATGTAATCGAAACCCATGAACGCCAGGGCGGTAAAAATGACGTCATAGACGATCAAGAGGTTCAGCCAGGGCATGATGGCGGGCATCTCGAGACCCTGGAGATAAGCGTCGCTCGCCTTGAGGGCAGGAACGAGCACGGGAAGCACCACCGGAAAGAGCAGAATCGGCAGCAGTACGTCACGCGTGCGGGTCTGGACGGTCATCGCGGCCAGCAGCGTACCCACGGCGACGTATCCCCAGGAACCCAGGAACACGACCAGTAACAGACCGGGCACGAAAAGATTGACGTTGTAGAGCACGCTGTACAGCGGGAAAATAACCGCCTCGACGGCCAGCATGAAGAGCAGGTTGCTCATCACTTTCCCAAAATACAGGGCGCTGCGATCGATCGGCGCCAGGAGCAGGCCGTCCAGACAGCCGCGGTCTTTTTCTATAGCGATGGAGCGATTCAGTCCCAGCGTCCCCGCAAAAGCGAATGTCACCCACAAAACGCCGGCCGTGGCATTCTCGCGGGTACGAACATCGAGTTCGAGGGCAAAGTTGAAAATGATCACCACGAGCAGGGCGAACACCAGCATGGCGCTCATCATTTCCCGGCTGCGCAGTTCCGCAGCGAGATCCTTCCAGACGATGGCACGGATGACACGCAGATACCCGCGCACAGTCGATTTTTCCCCGGCATGGACAGCCGGGGATCCGGATTCCGCGCTTCTATTCACGCGTCACCGACTGGTACATCTCCGGCAAGCGCTGCGGATCGATCTCCCCGCGTTGGAACGATGCTGCGATCCTGCCTTTCGATAAAATATCCACCCGGGTTGCCAGACCGGAAGCCCGCTGTAAATCATGGGAGGTCATCACGATTGTGCGCCCGCGCTGGGCGACCTCCCGCAGTAAATCATCCAACATCGCCGCCGCATCGGGATCGAGCCCCGTGTGCGGCTCGTCGAAAAGGAGCAGCACCGGCTCGTGCAGCGTGGCCCGTGCGATGGCCAGACGCTGCTGCATGCCGCGGGAAAAGCTGCGGACGAGATCACGGCGGCGGCGGTGCAATCCGACCAGGTGCAGGGTTTCGCCGATCCGGCCTTCCAGGTCTTGGACGGCGTACATCTTCCCGTAAAAGCGCAGGTTTTCCTCCGCCGTCAGATCCCCGTAGAGCAGTGGTTGGTGTGATAACACGCCGATCGACCGCCGCACGGCAGCCGCTTGCGCCGGCAACACGAATCCGGCCACACGCAGTTCCCCTAGATTGGGTCTGGCCAGCGAAGCGAGGATGCGCAAGAACGTCGTCTTACCTGCGCCGTTCGGTCCAACGAGGGCGACGAATTCGCCGCGTTCGACATGAAAATCGACGCCGCGCAGAACGGGCTTGAGCCCAAATCGTTTAACGATCTTCCTGGCTTCAATCATCTTCCGCCTGCATGAGATGCAGCGCTTGATTTTTGAGCTTCTCGCGGCTACTCCGATAGGCGTCCTCGGACAGTTCCCCCGCTTCGAAGGCGTCATCCAGAGCCGCGATCGCCTTGAACAGCGCCTGTTGATCGTCGTATACTTCCTGCGGGTTCGGTTCGTCAGCCTGCGTTCTCTTTCCTACCCGGAGGCGGCGAACGAACACGAAAAGCGATACGGCAGCCAGAAGCAGCGCAGCAGCGATGAGTGCGATGCGAAGATCGTCATTCCGAAGCACGGCGAGACTCGAGTGAAGCTGCAGTTCGAGCACATCGCCGCTTTCCAAAGCCGGAACGCTGTAGCTGCGCACGGGGGTGCCGGCCATGTCGATCTGCCCCAAATCTTCCAGTCCATCGGCCCGGACGGAAATCTCCTCACTGGCAAGCAGAACCACGACCGCGTCCACCGCATATTTCACCGGCTGCGAATAATCGAGCGTCGAGTCGTACGGCAGCGTAAAACCGAAAACCAGCTCCACGGGAGCTTCCGGCTGGACGGGTGCTCGATCGATGAAACCCGTATCACTGAGCAGGTAGCGGCCTTCCGGGCTGGTTGGATCGTCGATGCCCAAATTGGAAAACCCGTCCGGCAGATAGACATCGACGACGCCGATGCCGTCTCCCTCTGTGACCGTGCGGTCTTCGAGCCCGTTGATGATCCAGACCTGTGTAACACCGAGCATGCCTTCCCCGACCAGTTGGAAAACCAGATGCAGCCGGTTGACTCGCAATCCTGAATCGTCGTCCGTGGGTTCGAAGATGCGCACAGAGAGATCGAGGACGTCGTCGCCCTCGGGAAAATGGAGCGCGTCCGACACGTAGCGCACGTCCTGGTAATCCACGTAAGCGAGGTAAATACTCCCTGGAACGATATCGACATCATCGAAAGCAAACGCACCGTTCTCATCCGCCGTCGTACTCATCGACACGACGAGCGCCTGATCGTCGGAGGCGACCAGATTCACTTCCAGATTGCCCGGAACCGAACCGCCCGGCGTGCCGTTTTCGATTACCCCGAGGATGTTTCCCTTCGAAGACAGCGAGGGCTGTGCCTGCGGGGTTTGCGGCGTCGGAATGGCGGCATCCGGTTGCTGTTCAACTCCCTCAACGGTCGGCGCGGCAGCACGCACAGCCTGGGCCGTGGCGACGTTTGCCGGCGGCGTGATATCACCCGCCAAAGAGCAACCCGTCAGCACGAGCGAAATCAGCAGCCCCAGTGTACGAGTTTTCAAGCTCGGTCCTCCTGCGCAGAGAGCTTCGCGCCACAGACGACGCAGAATCGATCCCCGACAAGGATCTTCGCTCCACACTGACCGCAGAACTCCTGTCCCGGCTGCGGCTGCGTAGTGCGAAATTTGGCTACGGAGGCTTCGAGTTCGTCCTCGAGGCTGTGCATTTTCTGCGTTTCTTCAGCCGCGATTGCAGTATCCGCCCGCAATTCATCCATCATCTTTATATTTTCGGCTCCCTGCTGCATCAGGCGGGAATACTGCATTTGATAGTCCTCATCGAGGACCTTTCCGATGGCATGATCCATCTCCAAATCCTCGATCAGGTCCAGGATACGATCTTGTTCGGCCCGCATCGACGAGAGTTCTCGATCCTCTTCTCGGTATCCCCCGGGGCGGTCTTCAGTGAGCGGGCGCAGGATGAACGCCCCCGCGGATATCGCGATGGCCGTACCTATCAATATGGCGACAAGATCCATTTTGCCTCTCCAAGCGATGAACGGGTGAAATGTCCGGGACAACGCCCGGTCCGATAGATCACCCGACTAAAAATCCAAAGCCAGTTCGATCGAGCGCACGATCTCGTCCAACGATGCGTAGGCGCCGATCTGCATGCTCGCAAGCAGGCCATCCGGCCCGATAATGAAAGTCTCCGGCACGCCTCTAACACGATAATCCTTGTAAATCTGACCGCCAAGATCAGGTCCATTGGGATAGGTAATGCCGAATCGCTGCAGATATTCGTTCGCCTTCGTTTCCGTGTCCGACCAATCCACACCCAGAAACACCACGCCCTGGTCGCGATACATTTGATAGGCCCGTTCCAGATCCTCGGCTTCGTACACGCAGGTAGTGCACCAGGAAGCCCAGACGTTGACCAGGATCACCTGGCCGCGCAGGGTACTTGTGTCGATTTGATCGCCGTCGAAAGTATGCAGTACAAAATCTGGTGCCGGTTCACCAATTTTCATCGGACCACGGTTTGCATCGAGCAGTCCAAATGCGAGTAAAGCCAGGATACCGATGATGAGGGCCCATGCGATGAAGACACCCCAACCCCTTGCACCCGATTGCTTTTCTTGATTCTGCATCGTTTCTTCCGTCATATTTTCACGCCCTTTAAACTACGTACAATGGATTCCAGCGGAAATTTATGCGTCTTCCTGACGCCTGCGCAATTGTTCCTCCATACGCTCCATGTAGGGATCTCTCTCTACCTGCGGTGCTGCGGACAGCTCTTCGGCCGGTTTGCGCCAGGTTCGAGATGCCTTAACCAGTATCCAGACCCCCACCAGGAAAATGGCCACCGGAAGGACGTAGACGAGAAGGTTGAAGCCTTCGGCCGGCGGCTCGGGTAAAACCTGCGCCCCGTGTTGTTCGACGAAGTACTGGATGATCTGATCTTCACTCCAACCCTCGGACAGCTTCAGCCGAATTTCTGCCCGCCAGTCGATACACGCCTGCGTCCCGCAAACATCGAGCGGTGTGTTTTCACAAACCGGGCAGTACAGCTTCTTGGCGATCGCATTGACTTCGTCGTCCGTAGGCTGCTCTTCCTGTGCACCTGCAGCAAGCGTAGATTGCAGCATCATCAAAATGAGAAAAGCCAACAGCCCTGCTAGAATCCGCTTTCGCACTGCTCCCTCCCCAGGTCAAATACCCGCCGCAGCCATACGCGCTGCAGTCTTGCGCGGCAGGAATTCTTCATCCTTTTCCGGCCATGCGGCGATGGCGGTTCCCAGGATGAACACCACCGCTCCCAACCAAAGGAAATTCACCAATGGGTTGAGGTAAACCTTGAACGTGGCGGCTTCGAGTCCAATCGACTCCCAGCCGACCAGCAGTACATACAGGTCTGCATCCATCATCGAACGCAGCCCCGGAATGGTCATCGATTGTTGTGCGTCGGGGAAGAAATCCTGCCGCGGATACAGTTCGCCGACGAACTTCCCGTCCTGAAAAACGGAAACGACCGCGCGTGTGACCTGCTGCCTTCCGGGGACCTGGAACTGCGTCAGCGAATCGTAGCGCAGCGAATAGCGGTCCATGTTTAGGCTTTCCCCTACGGCCAACGTCGCTTGTGTCTCCGATTGGAACATCTCGATGCCGATGATCCCCATCGCCATGAGCACGACTCCGAGGTGAATGACGTAACCGCCGTAGCGGCGCCGATTTCGGCGGAAGAGGTTCAGCAGACTGCGCAAGATGTTTTCGCTGTGCCGCCGTTGCCTCGCCCGGGCAGCCCGCCAGAACTCGTACAAAGTAACGGCGACGACAAAGGCAAGCGACCAGGCGCCCGCATATGCAGCAAAATTGCGCATCCCGCGAACGGCCAATATTATGGGAACCACGAGCGATAAGGACAGCGGAACCCAGATCGATCGTCCCAGTGCCCTGGCAGAATGACGGCCGTATGCGGAAAGCGGCGCAATGCCCATCAAGATCAAGAGCGCGATCCACAGCGGCGCCGTGATGCGTTCGTACCACGGCGGCCCGACGGTGACCTTCATTCCCGTGAACAGCTCGGAGGCGATGGGGAACAACACCCCCAGAAGGCAAACCGCGGCGATCACGATGAAGAGAAAATTATTCAGCAGAAATAAAACCTCACGTGAGAACCAGGATGGGATCTCGTTTTCCCCTCTGAGATCGTTCCAACGTGAGATCAACAGAGTCCCCGAACCGATGAACATTATCCCGATGAAAACGAAAAACATCGGTCCGATCGCCGACTGCGCAAACGCATGAACCGACGAGAGCACACCGGAGCGGGTCAGGAAAGTGCCCAGGATGACCAGGATGTAGGTCAGCACGATCAAGATCACGTTCCACTGTTTGAACATACCGCGCTTCTCCTGCACCATGACCGAGTGAAGGAAAGCCGTTCCTGTAAGCCAGGGCATGAAAGCCGCAATTTCTACCGGATCCCAACCCCAGTAACCGCCCCAGCCAAGGACGTCGTACGCCCAGCGGGCGCCCAGCACCAGACCCAGGGAAAGGAAAAGCCAGGCGACAAGCGTCCAGCGGCGTGTGATGCGGATCCAACGATCGTCGCTGCGCCCCGTGATCAGCGCAGCAATGGCGAACGCATACGGAATGACGAACGAGACGAAACCCAAGTACAGCATGGGAGGATGGATGATCATACCCGGATGCCGCAGCAGCGGGTTCAACCCGCGTCCATCGGCGGGGATCAGAGGCATCGTACCCGCGGGCTGCAGCATGGACGTCACCTGCTCACCGAGGGACGTCATCCATAATCGGCGAAACGGGTTTTCGAAGAACACGATCAGGGAGAGGAAGAACAGCAGCGTGACCATAGCCACGAACACGACCCAAGGCAGGAACTCCCGGTCCCGGTCCCATTTGCGCACAGAGACCGCAAAGGCGAACGCGGACATCAGCCAGGCCCAAAACAGCAGAGATCCCTCCTGCCCACCCCATAATGCCGTTATTTTGAGGTAGGTAGGCATGGAATTGCTCGTCACGGATGCCACATATTGAATCTGGAACTGTCCATCGACGAGCAGCCAGACTAGCGCCACCGTCGAGAGGCTGAGCAGCGGCCAGGTAAGCAGCATGGCATGGCGAGCGCTCTCAATGAATCTCGGCTCATCACGCCGCGCACCATACACAGCTGCAACGGCACTGTAGAGCGCCGTGAATAATGCGATGATGAGAGAAATGTAGCCGATATCCGCAATCAAGGTACGCTCCTCCACTTGGCCCGCGCGCCTCGATCGTGCGCTGCGCGCTGCTTAACTGTCCCAGAAAATTGTATCGCCGTTTTCACCCGGGGATGCTTTCAAATTGCAGTGACCGGGAATCAGCCTTCTCCGGCTTGCAGCGGCACCTCGTCCTCATAACGCGTCGGGCATTTCAGCAGCAATTCATCTGCGTAAAAAACACCGTCATCCCCGATGTGTCCGGTGACGATTGCCTGCGCCTCATCACGCAGTAAATCGGGTTTCGGGCCATAGTATTCCACCTGCAATCGGGTGGCCGTCGGATCGTTGACGGCCCGATAGAGGACTTCCGCAAGACCGCCGGCCTGCTCGATTTCATCCAAGTCCGCGGGACTGTTGACCAGTGTGAACTGCAGCGTGAGTGTCTCAGCATCGTAGCGTATCGTATCTCCATCGACCGCGCCGGAGATCTTGAGATTGCGATCCTTTACTTCCTCGCCCTTCGTGATGAGTTCATCGATGGTGAGATAGTATTGCGCTGCGGCGCTGGTGGAAGCCACGATCAAATAGATCAACGCCGCCAGGATCATCAACCCACCGATGATGAATTTTCCCCGACTTACGGATGAATGTTCGACGTTGGTACGCTCGGATTGGGTCATATCGTTGGCCTCCAGTGGAACAGGCGATTTGGACGAATTCACTGACTTTCGGGGCGCTGCGTCTTCCTGCCCTCGAATTATCCGCGAAGTCGTCGCCGCATGACAATCTTCACACAAACAGATTAACGCAAAATGAACGCCGGGCGGGGAAATGAAACTCCCGAAATCCATTGTGAGATCATGGGAATTATAAGACAAATTGGGGCTATATTGACGGATGACAGACGTCATGCCCCGCACAGACCATTCGTCTATTTCGACTTGTGATATATTGCGCAAAGTGATGATGTGGGGTAAATTACCCATAGATAGATGGGGGTTTTGCCCCATCACTCCCTTTGACACTTCTCTACCACAACCGTCGTGTCATTCCTGGGGATTCTATGTTGGCGAACGAAAAGCTGTTCTCATCACCATCGAACCCTTATCATTAATCTGGCGAATCAGCAGGAGTTGTATGCATGTGGTTCAAGCGTCGATCTGTCATTTTAATCCTGGCCAGTATCCCGCTTCTCGCGATCGCGTTTAGCTTGACTTTTACCCCGACGCAAGCGACGGAGTCACCCACAAATCGTACGCCACAAATAGCCGACAACGATGCGTGTTTTGCATGTCACGCTACGCCGGGCCTGCAAATTACACTTCCGTCCGGGGAAGAATTGTATCTTACCGTCGACCGCGATACTTACAATGCGTCTGTCCACGGCCAGGGCGGTTACGCATGCATTCAATGCCACACGGATGTTTCCGAATACCCCCATCCGCAGATCGAAGCCGAAACTCGCAGGGATTTCACGCTCCAGCTCTACACGGTTTGCATCACCTGCCATCAAGACAAATACGCCGAAACGCTGGACAGCGTTCATCAGCAGGCGCTCGCGGGCGGCAATCAAAACGCGGCCGTCTGCACGGATTGCCACGGCGCCCACGACACGCAGCCTCCTGGCGTGCCGCGCAGCGCCATACCAAAAACCTGTGATCGCTGCCATTCACAGATCTATGACCTTTATAAAAACAGCGTCCACGGCGCGGCGCTGATTGAAGACGGAAATCCGGACGTACCGACTTGTACGGATTGTCACGGCGTGCACGACGTGGAAGGCCCTTCTAACAGCCCGTTTCGCCTCTTCTCACCACAAATTTGCGCCAAATGTCACTCCGATCCGAAGATGATGGACAAATACGGCATCAGCACCAACGTGTTCAATACGTATGTGTCCGATTTCCACGGCACGACGGTCGTGCTGTTCGAAAAACTCGCCCCAGACCAGCAGACCAACAAGCCGGTTTGCATCGACTGCCACGGCGTACACGACATGCAGCAAGTCAATGCACCGGAAAGCTCCGTAATGAAGCAGAATCTGCTTGCCACGTGTCGGAAATGCCACCCCGACGCTTCCGCCAATTTCCCCAGCAGTTGGTTGAGTCATTACGTTCCCAGTCCGACCAGGGATCGCATGGTGTACTACGTCGGACTGTTCTACAAGATCCTCATTCCCACGGTCGTCGGCGGCATGTTGATTTTCGTAATCTCGGACGCTATTAATCGAATTCGAAGTCGCCGCAAGGAGCGCCGCAATGCCTGAGAAGCAAGCCAAACACTTGCGTTTCACCCTACCCATGCGAATCGAGCACTGGGTGCTGGTTGCGAGTTTCTCGACCCTGGCGCTGACGGGTTTGGTACAGAAATTCGCTGAGGGAATCATTGCTGACCGAATCATCGGCTTCCTCGGCGGGATCGAGACGGTACGCCTGATCCACCATTTCGCCGCCATCGTCCTCATGCTTTTGGCGGTTTACCACATCGGCAGCGTCTCCTACAAGCTGTTCGTCCGTCGGGTACGACCCAGCATGCTGCCCACGCTCACTGACGTTCGCACTGCGATCCAGGCCTTTCGCTACAATCTCCGCCTGGGGAAAGTCAAAAAGCCACAACAGGGGCGGTTCACGTTCGAGGAAAAAATCGAGTATTGGGCCGTGATATGGGGCACGATGGTGATGGCGATCACCGGATTCATGATGTGGAATCCGATCGCGACCACGCGCTTCCTGCCGGGAGAGGTCATTCCCGCGGCGAAAGCCGCACATGGTGGAGAAGCCCTGCTGGCCGTGCTGGCCATCATCGTTTGGCACTTGTATCACGTGCATATCCGCCAATTCAATAAAAGTATGTTCACCGGCCATCTCAGCGAAGATGAAATGCGCGAAGAGCACCCGCTCGAACTCGCCGATCGCAAGGCCGGCGTCGCCGAACGCCCCATCGATCCAACGGCTTTTGCACGTCGACGGCGAATTTTTGTACCGGTATATGCCCTTTTTGCGGCCGTCATGATTTTCGGCATCGTCGCCTTCGTAGCATTAGAAAAGACAGCCATCTCAACCTATCCCCCGGCCGAGAACGTCGTCGTGTATACCCCACTTACGCCAACTCCTTTGCCCACGCCACTGCCCACAGTACCCGTTCTGCCTTCGGCACCGTCCACTTGGGAGGGTTTTGCTGCAATCTTCCAAGATAAATGCGTCATGTGTCACTCGGGAGAATCGGCAAGGAATGGCCTCGATCTGACTTCGTATCAATCACTTTTAAAGGGTGGTGTTACCGGCCCAGCCCTCATCCTCGGAGATGCGGAAAACAGCCTTATCGTCATTCTGCAATCCACCGGCAATCATCCCGGCCAGCTCAGTGGGGAGGAGTTGGCGGCCCTGCGGAAATGGATCGACGAAGGCGCGCCAGAGAACTGAGACCCCGCTGCGCCATGGAGAAACGATGAGCATCCGATCACGACTGCACGATTTTTTCTTTCCGCCCCAACAAAGCAGCCGTTGGAGACGCATCCTGCCGTATGCTTCATTGGGCGTGCTGACCTTCATCGTGCTGCTCGGCTTCACCTACGCCTGGGATTACACCAATTCCCCCGAGTTTTGCGGCGAGGTGTGTCACACCATGCCGCCGGAGTTCTCCGCCTATCTCGCTTCCCCCCATGCGCGTGTCGACTGCGTGGAGTGCCACATCGGCCGCGGATTCATCACCACACGCATCACACGTAAGGCCGGCGACGTCAGGCACATCATTTCGCTGGCCTTCAAGACCTATGAATTCCCCATTCGCGCCGATGAAATGCGGCCCGCACGCGAAACCTGTGAGAAATGCCATTACCCGGAGAAATTCTCGGACGACAGCTTGCGGGAAATCCGGCATTATCAGGATGATCCAAACAATACGGCGGTAAGCACCTATCTCACACTCAAAACGGGCGGCGGCACCAAGCGGGAAGGGCTCGGACGGGGCATACACTGGCACATCGAAAACGAGGTGTATTACCTGGCGGAGGATCTCGAGGAACAATCCATCCCCTACGTCCGCGTGGTTGAAGATGGTGAAATTGTGGACGAATTCGTCGAGCTGGGCTCCGGCGTCGATCCCGCATCCATCGACGAAACGGATCTCAAACGAATGGACTGCATCAACTGCCACAACCGCATCACCCATCTCATTCTGACGCCGGAAGATTCTCTGGATCAGTTGATGATGCGCGGCCTGGTCTCACCGGCCATCCCGGAAATCCACCGCAAGGCTCTCGAAGTATTGAGCGCCACCTACGCATCCAAACAGGAAGCGCTGGACGGCATCGAAGCGCTGCAAAGTTGGTACGCCAGCAGCTATCCCGAGTTCGCAGAAGCGAATCGAGAAACGGTCGAAACGGCGGTTCGCGCCATTCGGGATTATTACGATCAATCAGTATTCCCCGAGCAGAAAGCCGACTGGAACACCCACTCCAACAACATCGGCCATCAGGATTCACCGGGATGTTTCCGCTGCCACGATGGTGAACACATCAACCGGGAACAAACGGCGATCCGCCTGGAATGCAACCTCTGCCACTCCATCCCCGTCGTCGCCGGACCGGCGGATTTCACAGCCGAAATCGAAATCAGCCGCGGCCCGGAACCCGAATCCCACCTGCATTCCAGTTGGATCAACTTGCATCACGATGCCTTCGACGATTCGTGTGCCGCCTGCCATACCACCGACGATCCGGGCGGCACCTCCAACACATCCTTCTGCTCCAACAGCGCCTGTCATGGAAACGTCTTTCAATATGCAGGGTTCGACGCGCCCGCTCTGCGCGAAATTCTGCGCGAGCAGTTCCCGGATGAGACAGAGCCCACCGAGATCACGCTCGAAGAGGGACCGCCCACGTATGATGGTGTCATCGGTCCGATACTCCAGGCGAACTGCAGCGCCTGCCACAGTGAGGGTGGTATGCGCGGTCTCAACCTGACGACCTACGCGACGGCGCTCGAAGGCAGTGAAAACGGTGCGGTCATCGTGCCTGGCGATCCACAGGCGAGTCGCATCCTGCAAATCCTGACCGCCGAACAACCCCATTTCGCACAGCTCACTGCGGAAGAACTGCAACTGTTGATCGAATGGATTGCGGACGGAGCACCGCAAAACTAAATTCAAACTCGAACCAAGACAGCAAACAGGACGAACACGATGAGTAGCGATGAAGTTGTGATCGATCGAAGGAAATTCTTGAGCCTGGCCACCTGGGCCATCGGTGTGCTGATCAGCGCCGGAATGGGCATTCCGGCCATCGCTTTCATCATCGGTCCCGCACTGCAAAGCGAAGAAGAACAGGTGTGGATCCGGTTGGGTTCGGTTTCAAAGGTCGCCCTGGGTGTGCCGACCCTTTTCAAAACCACGATCGAGCGCAAGACCGGGTGGATCGTCAATGAAGAGGAACGATCCGTCTACGTTCTGACCGAAGACGGACGGGATTTCGTCGCAATGTCCAACGTTTGTACCCATCTGGGTTGCCGCGTACGCTGGATCGAAGATCGCGAGGAATTCTTCTGCCCGTGTCACAACGGCGTGTTCGACAAGCAGGGCAGCGTGGTGGACGGCCCACCTCCGCGTCCGCTCGACCGATATGAAGTCAAAGTAGAAGACGACCTGCTGTACATCCTGGGAGGTTGATATGGCGGCGCGTATTGGTGATTGGCTCGATCAGCGCTTCGGCTGGCGCTCCGTTTGGCAGGCCGTTTTTCTCCGCAAGATACCGAAGGTGAATTGGTGGTACACGTTGGGCAGCGCCACGCTCTTCGTCGCCATCAACCAGGGGGTTACCGGCATCCTTTTGACCACCTATTACGTCCCGACTCCGGACCACGCTTACGAAAGCATCCAATACATCACCACGCAAGTACCGGCGGGATGGCTCATCCGTGGTTTACATCACTGGGGAGCAAGCGCCATGGTGATGCTCACCGTGCTGCACATGCTGCGCGTGATCGTCGCCGGCGCATATAAATTCCCGCGCGAGATGACCTGGTTTACGGGGGTTTTGCTGTTGATCGTGGTGCTGGGATTTGGTTTCACGGGGTATCTCCTCCCGTGGGACCAGAAGGCGTATTGGGCCACGACCGTTGGAACCCGCATTGCTGGGGTCACGCCTTTCATCGGCGATTGGATACTCAAGATCATGCGCGGCGGGGAAGGCCTGTCCGCGGTGACTCTGGCGCGCTTCTTCGGAACACACGTCTGGATCTTGCCCCTGACGCTCATCCTTCTGCTCGGGACCCATCTCTACCTCATCGTTCGCATCGGTATCAGTTCCGTTCCCAAGAAGGGGGAATAGCCGATGAACGAGCAAGAAAAACGGGCCTATCTGGAAAACTACGAACGGGAAAAGAAAAAAGGCGTCCCCTTCTTTCCGGACATCCTCTTCAAAGACGCCGTCGTATCCCTGCTGATCTTCATCGCGCTTGTCGGCCTGGCGTACTTCATCGGCGCCCCGCTGGAAGCACGCGCCAACCCGGCCGACAGCGGCTACACGCCGCGACCGGAATGGTATTTCCTCTTCCTGTTTCAATTGCTGAAGTACTTCCCGGGTTCGTTGGAAGTGATCGGGGTCATCGTCATTCCCGCCTTGGTGATACTCATCCTGTTCGCGCTACCGTATCTCGATCGAAGCGCGAAGCGCCACTACACCAGCAGACTCCCCATCGTCGGCGCGACGGTGCTGGTCTTTTTCGGCGTGATCGCCCTTTCGATTCAAGCCTATCGAGAAACACCGCCGCCCACGGAAAGCGCGAAGGGAGATCCCATCGCCGCACGCTACACCGAAAACTGCGCGCCGTGCCACGGACCCGGAATTTCGGTTCAGACGGGAACGAATCTGCACGAGATCATCGCCCAGGGAAAACACGAAGGTATGCCGGCCTGGAATGGAGATCTATCCAGCGACGAGATCGACGCCCTGGTAGGTTTCATCCTCTCCCCCGTCGGTGATCAGCTTTTCCGGGCACAATGCGCCGCATGCCACGATGTCGAGGAATTGGTCGCCAGTGACCCGATCCAGCTGAAGGACGCCCTCGAAGAGGGACCCAACTTCAGCGAACACGCCGGAGTCGACGTTCCCACCTGGACAGATCTGCTGTCGCCCGAAGAACGCATCAGCCTGTTGAATTTCCTCATCGCACCGGACGGCCAGCGGCTGTTCGACACAAATTGTGCCACCTGCCACGGCCGCGCTATTGCCTTCTCCGGCAGCGAGACGGAATTGGAATCCATCATCCGCCAGGGAGGCCAGCACCTGGAAATGCCCCCATGGCGGCAGACGTTGAGCGAAGCCGAGCTGGAGACGTTGGCCGCTTACGTCGTCGACCCGGGTTCCAATCCGCGGGGAAGCGCACTCTTCGAAGCGCACTGTTCGACGTGTCACGGAGAACGTATCCCGGCCGCGGACAATGTCCAAACCGCATACGAAACGATTGCCGGCGGCGGGGCGCACGAAATCATGCCCGTTTGGGGAGACATACTCACACCCGAACAAATCGACGCGCTGGTTGAATATACCTACAGCACGGCCGTCGGGCCGCCGTTGGAGTTGGGGCAGCAGCTCTTCGATCAGAATTGTGTCTCCTGCCACGGCGATTTTGGCGAAGGCGGCCCCAATCCAACTCGCCAGGGAGACGTGATCGCTCCCATAAGTTCTGCGGAGTATTTGAACACCCGCGATGACGCCACGCTGAGAGCGGTGATCGCACAGGGGCAGCCGAATTTCGGCATGGCGCCTTTCGGGATCGCCAACGGCGGTCCACTTGACGATGAAGATATCGATGCCATCGTCGCCTTCATCCGCAGCTGGGAAAGCAACCCTCCCGTCGAAATGCCGCCGGAGGTCGCCGTAAGCGAATTGCCGCTGAGCAGCGCCGAACTCTACCAAAGCGTTTGCGCCCAGTGTCACGGAACGAAGGGTGAAGGCCTGATTGGTCCTTCACTGCGCGATCCGAAATTCCAAGCCGCGAACAGCGACCAAGAAATCTTCGATACGATCAACCTGGGCCACCCGGCAACTCCGATGATCGCCTGGGGTGAGGTGCTTACCTCCTCACAAATTCAACAATTGGTCCAATACATCCGTGGATTCGAAGGAGGTGCGCCGAGCGAGGCGGGGGTCGGCGGCGAGAGTCCCTCGTTCGCCAATGACGTCATGCCCATCCTCAACGAACATTGTGCTGCATGCCACGGCACTTTTGGCGGATGGGACGCCTCCAGCTACGACAGCGTAATGACCACGGGAGACAATGCTCCGGTGGTCATTCCGGAGGACATCGAAAACAGTCTGCTCGCACAAAAGATATCAGGGACCCAGTCCGAAGGCGCGAAGATGCCTCCCACCGGTCTGATGATGGATGAAGAGATCCAAATCATCCTGGACTGGATCGAAGCCGGTGCCCTCGATAATTAGGGACGCTGATCCGTTGGGCGCCAAGATCTCAGCCCGTTTCGGTCCCTTGCGAAACAGCCTGCGCGCCCGTGTTGCGCTGGGCGTCGCACTGCCTGTCTTTTTGGCGCTCCTGCTGCTATCGCTCACCTATTATTTGCGTGAGCGCCGGTCGATCGAAGAACAGATCCAATTCGCAGCCTTTCAAGTGGGCGAAGTGACCCTGGGAAGCCTGCAGCACGTCATGCTGGAAAACGACGCCCAGCTTATGTCAAATGTAATTGAGGATGTGGCAGGCATGACCAACATCGAACGCGTACAGGTTCTGGACGCCGCGGGCCGTGTCGCCTCCGATAGTTCCAATCAGGACGTCGGCGTTGTCCGGCACGTGCAGGAAGCCGACTGTCAGGAATGCCACGCACAAGCCCCGGATCCACGCCCGCGCACGATCCTGCTCTTGACCGCCAATGACACGCTGCGCATATCGGCGCCGATCGAGAACGAA
This sequence comes from Anaerolineales bacterium, assembly GCA_037382465.1. Classification (NCBI taxonomy): domain Bacteria; kingdom Bacillati; phylum Chloroflexota; class Anaerolineae; order Anaerolineales; species Anaerolineales bacterium. Next base: position 19,894 of record JARRPX010000007.1, read on the forward strand.
CCGGAATGCGGTGCGTGTCACTCGAACGAAACGGGGCACCTGGGTGTTCTCCTGCTCGACGTGTCGCTGCGCGAGTCAAACTTGCTGATCCTCAAGGACCTGCGAATCGAGTTGGCCATCGCCGCCATCAGCACGCTGCTCATCACTGCCGGCGTGTACCTTCTCATCCATCGACTCGTCGTCCGGCGCGTCGAGCATTTTCGCCAACCACTTGCAGCCCTGGCGCGCGGCGAATTCGACCGCCGTCCTCCAAATCCGGCAAACCCCAAAGATGAGCTGGATGAACTATCCCTTGGTTTCAATCACATGACGGATGAACTGCAGCGCCTCCAACGCGAACAGCAAACCAGGAGCGAACTTCGCTGGCAAGCCATCATCGAAGAGCGAGAGCGCATCGCCCGTGAGATTCACGACGGCGTGGCGCAGCTCATGGGGTACGTCAACACGAAGACCGCCGCCGTCCGCCTATTAATCGAGAAGCAGGAGTTAACGCAAGCCGAAGAGCAGCTCAAGCAGCTATCGGACGCCTCGAGCGAAGCCTTCCTCGAAGTCCGCTCCGACATTCTCGGTTTGCGCAACAGTACAATGAAAGCCGGTGAGTTGTATACGACGCTGAAGGAATTCACCGACAAGTTCAGTGAGTTGAGTGGGCTGACGATCGATCTTCACCTCCCGAACGGAAACTGCGAATACAACTTTCCCCCGGAGAGTGAACTGCATTTGCTGCGCATTACCCAGGAAGCGCTGACCAACGTATACAAACACGCAAAATGCGATCGATCCTGGGTGCAGCTCGATTGTGACTCTCGCCAATTGAAATTGACCGTCAGCGACGATGGCATCGGTTTCGACCCCGACAGCCCCCCCGCTGACCGTAAACCGCATTTCGGTCTGGCCACGATGCGCGAGCGTGCGGAGGCCATGGGCGCGGTCTTTAAAGTCGAGTCCCAAACAGGATTTGGAACGCAGATAAGCGTATGTCTGCCGTTGGAGGAGCAACCATGCGCATCGTAGTTGCCGACGATCATTCCCTCTTCCGCGACGGCTTGGTCAGTTTACTTGAAGCCGCGGGATACGAAATCGTCGGTCAGGCTGGCGACGGACGGGCTGCCGTCGACATGGTTCTCGAGACACGCCCCGACATCGTCCTGCTCGATCTCGCAATGCCCATACTCGACGGCCACGAGGCGTTGAGACAAATCCATGCCGCCGCCCCGGAAGTGAAAATCGTCGTTCTGACCGTTTCCGATGAAGATGCGGACTTGCGGCGCGCCGTCCAGGCCGGTGCGCAAGGATACCTGTTGAAAAGCCTCAACGCAGATCAGTTCCTCGAACTGCTCGCCGGTTTACAGAAGGGTGAAGCGGCGATCACACGCAAAATGACCGCCCGGCTGATGGCACAGTGGGCCGACACCGCGGACGATCAAGAGCCTGCACCCGATCGGCTCACGGAGCGCGAACTTCAGTTGCTGCAGCTCGTCAGCCTGGGATTGTCCAACCGGGCAATCGCGCAGAGACTCTCCATCAGTCTTAACACCGTAAAATATCACCTCAAGAACATCCTTCAGAAATTAGACGTTCAAAATCGTACCGAAGCCGTTGCCATCGCCATACGAGACGGCCTGTTGGACCAGAAAGGAGCGGACACGTCGGAGAGAAGTTGAGATTCGAAAGCCGCTCTTTATTGTCCGCCGCCTCCGCTACGGCAACCAGAAACCCGCTCCCGTACACCCACAGTCGTTCTACCATCTGCCTGGCCCACCCTTCCGGGTAGGCGCATGCGTGTCCCAACCCACCCTAAATAGACCGCACGCCCAACCGCTCGGGTCTGGTCAGGATCACTCATCATCCTTTAATCTTAAGGGGTGGATGCAATCCATCGAGGTGTGGATGGCAAAGCCGAAGGTCGTCGTTCTTTCGAGTCGCACCTTGTACACCGAAGGCGTACTCAGCCGGCTCAAGGAACATGAAGAACAAGTCGAACTGCGGGTGGTGGATGCCCGGGAAGAGGACGCCCTGGATCAAATCGTCTCGTACTCGCCTTGGGCCGTGATACTTGACCAAAGCGATGAAGAAGCCAGCCGCCATTGCTCGCTGTCGGAGTTGTTGGAAGAGCTACCTTCGTTGACGATCGTCCGTCTCGATATGCAGCGCCAGGGCTTTCAGGTCGTGACCAGCGAACAGCACACTGCGGAGGAAGTCGACGATCTGCTCGAGGTGGTTGTTCGATCCAAATCTGACGATAGCACTTGAATGGAAGACGAGTAAAAATACGAAAGCTGTAATTCGAATCGAATGAAGCACGCAAACGGGTATGCTAGATGCCTAAATTCAAGCAGGAGGTCGTATATGAAGAAACGGATATTCTGGGGTGGTGTCGTCCTTCTGGCCCTCGTATTGGCTGGCTGCGCCGGTCCACAAGGTCCGGCCGGACCGACCGGTCCAGAAGGCCCTGAGGGACCTGCCGGACCTACCGGACCAGTACCCAAGGCTTCCGAACTCAGCTGCACCGGCTGCCACAACGACACGTCGCTGATCACCGGAAAGCACACAGCCTGGAGCGCATCCGCTCACGGTATGGGCGAAACATACGTACGCGCAGCAAGTTCCAGATGCGCAGGGTGCCACTCCGGCGGCACCTTCAGCACGATGATCGCCCAGGGCTTGAACGCAACGCAGATCGAAAGCGGAGATCCGAATCCGACGCGTACGGACTGCCGCACGTGTCACCAGATCCATACCACCTACACCACCGACGACTGGGCTTTGGAAACCAGCGACCCGGTGACTTTCAACGTCATTTCGGACGCGACGTTCAACGGTGGGGCGGGCAACCTCTGCGCCAACTGCCACCAACCGCTCTCGGGGTATCCCGGAGCCGAAAACGGCATGGTCGAAGTCTCCAGCACGCATTGGGGACCGATGAGCCCGCCGAGCACGATGCTTCTCGGCCTCGGTGGCGGGGGCGACGTATCCAACCTGCCCAGCCCTCACGCCAGCGTGGTAAAGGATACCTGCGTGACCTGCCACCTGGGTGACGCGGCCAGCCACACCTTCGAACCGGATGTGGCGACTTGTATAGTGTGCCACTCGGACGCCGAGGATTTCAACATCGCCAACGTGCAAAGTGACGTCCAGGCGATGATGGACGATCTAGAGAAAGCCCTGGTTTCCGCTGGTCTGCTCGATGCAGATGGCCATCCGGTGGTCGGAACGTACCCCGAAGACAAGGCTGCAGCCCTGTGGAACTACATCTACATCGAGGAAGATAGAAGCATGGGAGTGCACAACGCGGAGTACATCAAAGCGCTGCTCCAATTTTCTCTGGAAGCCATGGGAGTGAGCCAGTAATCCGGGTACACAAGTATGCGAAGAAAAAAAGAACTGCCGTATGGCAGTTCTTTTTTTCTGTGTATCTTTCCACCACTACACAATGGCTGTTCAGTCTTGAATGGAAAGTTGTCCGCCACGTCTCTTGTCCGAGTGGGCATATTGGCCGGCGGGGGACTTACCCCTCAATCCGCTGAAGCCGCTGCGTAGGCTTTATCGATATTCATTTCATGCTCGGGTTCTTCGTGTTCCACGATGTTGAAATAGCGTACACCGAGTGTAATTGCCATCAAACCGTAGGCAACGACGCCGGCCCCGGTGAGGATTTCAATAAGCGAAGGAAAATAATGCGTGTACATGGTCGCAGTCGATTGCGGCAGGTAGGACATGACCACTACCTGACCGGCAAGCGTCACGTCCCAGCGGTATGCGACGAGGCCGATCACTACCATGCCCAACGCCAGCATCCGCAACGTCGGCTTGCTGCGTGTGCGGGTGTTGAGTAAAAGCACGGCAGGTATCAAGGCGCCCACGACGATTTCCCCAACCCAGAAATTCAGCGCCAAAGGACCGGAGGTCAGCACGGCCAATCCCTCGGTGCGGCCTGGTTGGTACGTGTAGGTCATGGAAAACGCATCCCAGAAGCGGAAGTACAGGTAGCCAACGAGAATCCAGCCAACAATCTGGGCAAGCCGTTCGAGCAAGTGATCGTCGACCCGCGCCTTGTTACTTAGGCGCGCCGTTAGCATGGAGATCAAAGTCGTGAACGAGATGCCGCCTGCGGCAGCCGAGATGATGAACAAAACCGACAACCCGGGGCGATACCAGATCGGGCGCGCTTTCAACACACCGAATGTGGCTCCCAGGGATGATTGATGCAGCATCGAGAGTAGCAATCCCGCAACCGCGAGATACGGTGCAAAGCGGTGCAGCGACTCGAGCCGTCGTGCGAGGCGCGGCCAACGTTGCTGCATCCAGATTGCTTGTCCGACAATGGGTGCAGCCTCTACCGCCAGTACCGTCAGATACAGGCACACGCACATGGTAACTTCCCAGAGTACGGAGTGCGGATTCCAGAACACGAGCGCATGCCAGAATCGATCGGGCCGGCCGATATCCAGCAGCAGTGTCAACACCGCCATGCTGTAGCCTATCAAGCCGATGAACGTCGCTGTGCGCGCAACAGGCTGGAAACGTTTGAGACCCAGCAAGTAAACGGCGGCACAAAGCAGAAACGCTCCAGCGCTCAAGGCGATCGAAGACAGATCGATCGTGATCCACAGACCCCAGGGTACCAGGTCGCTCAGGTTGGTGACGATCAATCCCTGGGTGAAGACGACAAAAGCCGCGATCACGCCCGCCACCATCAGCGAGGCAAGGATGAACAACCAGGTTTGAAACCGGGTGAACCTGATAGATTTTATCCTGGCCTTCATGCGTTCACCTCCTGATCGCGGACGTGCAGATAATACACACGCGGCTCCGTTCCCAGGTCCTCGCGCAGGCGGTAGGATGGAATGGACTTCAGCATCTGACTGACTTTGGAATCGGGATCGTTCAGATCTCGGAAGAGGCGTGCCCCGACGGGGCAAGCGACAACGCATGCGGGGGTCGCCTCCGGGTCCATACCCGGCGTCAGGCCCAACGCCATGCCCCGATCGATTCGCTGGTAACAAAACGAACATTTTTCGGCGACTCCGCGCGGCCGCCGTTCCACCTCGGGTTGTCCCCATTCCGGAACGGCCGGATTGGGTCCGGTAAATGCTTTCCAGTTGAAAGACCGGGCGCGATAGGGACAAGCCACCTCGCAATATCGACAACCGATACATTTGTCGTAATCCATCATCACGATGCCGTCTGCACGCTTGTAGGAGGCGCCCACCATGCAGACTTCGACACATGCAGGGTGATCGCAGTGCATGCAGGGCCGAGCGAGGTACATGGTTTCACCCCCATATTCTCCCGCCTCGACCACCGTGTTCCAGGATATCCAGGGTGGGACATCATTGTGCGCCCGGCAGGCCAGCGTGCAGTAACCGCAGCCGGTACAAGCCTGCTGGTCGATCACCATCGCCCAACGATGCGGGCTGGATCCTTCAGGACCAGAAGACGCCGAGGCATCCTTCACCCAACGCACGCCGAGATACGTCGTGACGGCGGCGACGATTGTCTTCAGAAACCCCCTTCGATCGACAGCTTGATCAGGCATCGTCCTCACCTCGTTCCTTCCTGCCATTGAATCGCTGGTACCAACGTTCCAGCCACGGGGAAAGGATCATACCGGCCGCCATACCGACCAAGCCGGCAAGCGTGGCAAAACCGAGTGGGTTGACATTTCCGGGATCGTCGCTGATGAGCGCCATTTCCGTCGAGGTAACACCGACCTCCGCCTGCGCACTCTCGGCTTCGGGGTGAACCTGAACCGGATCGTGCATTTGATAGGCATGGCAGGCGTTACACGTACTCAGCTGCACGTTGAAGCTATGATCGCGTACAGCGTGCCCTTTCTCGCCAGATGCCCCTTCTACCGGGCTGATGTGGCAATCGGCACAGGTCAGACCCTCCGAACTGTGCGCGGAGTGGGCGAAATTGGAAGCCCGATCGCGATGACACGTTGCGCAGAGCATCGAGGCGTCGTTCGACTTCAGACTCGTCTCATGCGGATCGTGGCATCCGATGCAGGTCAGATTTGCCTTTCGATGACCGCTCACCTGCCACTCGAAGTACGTCTCCGTGTGGCAAGTGCCGCAGAAATTCGCCGATCGATCGGCGGGCATCGGTTCCGCAGGATGGTCATCCGGTATCGGACTGTGGCAAGCCACGCAACTGATCTTGTCTTCATCCCAGGTAGCAGAGTCGGGGTCGTACCCCGTCGTATGGCAGCCCATGCACATCGCAGGCTGCCCCTGCTCCAGCCAGGCTTCCTGAAAAACCGGATCGCTGACGGAGTGTCCATGCGAGCCTTCTTCCCACGCCTCCTGAAATCCTGCGTGGCAGATCTGGCAGTCCTCGGTGGATGTTGCGGTGAACTGTGCTTGTGCGCTGCTGTAGGAGAAAGTAAACACAGTTACGGCCATGGGAACGGCAAACAACAGTCCAAAGCAGGCCATTCTGATCCATCGTTTCGTCATCGTGTACATCTCCTCGATTGAGGTTTTCATGCCTGGGTAAGAGCCGGCGCATCGCGAAAAACATCACAATCGATGCAGTCTTCACGCAACTGCCCTTGCTGATCTCGAAAGAACTGCCAGCACGGTTTTCCGCCTTCTTTGTATGCCGGGCACTGTTCCATTCTTGTCTTCGGACAGTCTCTGAGAAGCCAACATTGGATGGGCGGTACGAGGCTGGACGCTTCGAGAATAAGGGCCTCAGAATCTTTTTGCCAACGCTCATCCAGTTTGCGCAGAAAATACACCACGCTGACTGTCAGCAGGACCGGGATTCCAAAACGCACCAACATAACAAGCAGTACATTCCAAAACGCCTCCATCATCCTCTTCCTTTCCCACTCTTCTGGCCTTGCTCATACCATGTACCAATCATCAACAGAAGCGAGGCCGGGAGTGCTATTCGAATCAGTGTCAGGAGAATCAGCGCAAATTCTGTTTTCATTTCCAATCCTCCTTTCGCCTTTTATTTCATCTATATCGTAGGACTTGAAACTCGGTCCGTAAATCCGGCACTCACCCGATTTTTCGATTGGGTGAGTGCCCCACGAAATATGTGAAATATGGTACAAACACCCCACGCGTCGTACCATAAAATGGGGAATAATGTGGGTAATGCAACCCATGTGGCATAAAAAAAGCCCGTCGTACACACACGACGGGCTTTCCGGTTGCGCCGGGCGACACCTCTTCCCCGAATTGAAATCGTCCACGGATCTGAAGAGATCGAAAAACCACATCCTATGTTTACGTCGGGTTCATTCTTGTTTGAACGTCTCCGCTTCGAGGTAGATACGCTTGATCCGAGGATAGCGCGAGCCGATTTTACTCTCGATTCGATCGATGGCCCGAGCGATTTGGCCGGACGTCAGGTCCTCTCTGAACGTCAGCTTCATGTTCAACAACACATCGTCCGGCCCCAGGTGCATCGTCATGGGCCTGTGCACGTCCAGGATTGCATCGTCGCCCGATACGATCTGCCTTATGGAAGACACGATCTCCGGATCGGCGGCCTCACCCAGCAGCAGCTCGCGACTCTCATACGCCAGAATTCCCGCCATGGTCATCAGGATCACAGCGATGATCAACGAGGCCACCGCGTCGAGGGCCGGTAATGAGAGCTGCTGTCCAATAAAAATGCCCAGAAAAGCGACGAGCAAGCCCGCCAACGCCGCCGTGTCTTCGAACAAAACGAGGAACAGCTTGGGATCTTTGCTGGTATGTACTGCGGAGAATATATTTTGGGTGGGCATGGTTTTTCGCAGTTCCCGCAGGGCGACAAGAAACGAGATCGATTCGAATACCGCCGCCAGTGCGAGGACGATGTAGTTGCCCACGACATCCTCGATCTCTGTGGGTCGAATCAAATGATTGACCCCTTCGTAGAGCGAAACGCCGCCACCCACACCGAAAAGGATGATGGCCACGATGAGGCTCCAGAAGTAAATCTCCTTTCCATACCCAAATGGATGGACGTCGTCTGGCGGCCGTTTTGCCAAGTGGATACCGAGCAGCAGCAGCCCTTGGTTGCCCGAATCCGCCAATGAATGGATACCTTCGGAAAGCATGGCCGAACTGTGCGTAATTGCGGCGACGACGAATTTACTCAATGCCACCAGCGTATTCGCGCCAATCGCTGCGTACACCGTAATCGGTTTGTCCTCTAATTCAGCCGCCATGGATATGTTCTTTGACCGTATTCTTTTTCGGCGCCCACGTTCATATCAAACGCACTGAAAACCCATCATTCGCCCACCATACCGACTTGGTTTCGGTTCCCCGATAACGGTGATGGATGTTTGGAGCGATTATCAGATGCACGCCCTTCCGATTTCCTTCCGGCGTCCCTTTTATCCTGCTGGCAAACAGATCCGCAACACGGAGGTTTCCTGTCTCGATCGATCAGCGAATCAGCCGATCAAACGCGCCAGCGCATAGGCTGCGGCCGCTGCCAGGCCGCCGACCAGACCCGTTTGCATACTCGAACGTCCTGCAGGCACACCCATGGCGCGGCCTTTGATGAAACCAAATACCAGCAGCGCCGTCAACGTAACCCCTATCGAAACATAGAATGCATTACCCACATTCTGCAGCAAGATGTAGGGAAGCAACGGGATGAATCCGCCAACGACGTACGCGAGCGCGATCGTCCCCGCACTTTCCACGGCCCGGCTCGGTGTGGGTCTCTCCAGGCCAAGCTCGAACTGCATCATGAAATCGACCCAGCGTTCCGGATCCTGTTCGAATGCGTCCAGCACCTCCCTCCCGGCGGCCTCGGAAAGTCCGTAATCATGGAGTATGTTGGCCACTTCCTCCCGCTCAGCAGTGGGAATTTCACGCACTTCACGCCACTCGCGTTCCCGCTCGACGCGATAATGTTCTACATCGCCGCGGGCAGCGAGATAACCACCCAGTCCCATCGCAATCGATCCGGCGGCAATTTCCGCCAACCCGCCCGTTACGACGATCTTCGTGGATGCACCTACGCCGGTCAGCCCGGCTGCGAGCGCAAACGGAACGGTGAGACCATCCGACATTCCGATCACGATGTCCCGCAGGACGTTCGAAGCCTGGAAATGTTCCTCTTTATGGGGTTGCACACTCACCGTCATCGACACGCTTCCCAATCCGGATCCTGATGTGCCGCGCTGAAATTTGCTTTTCCAGGTGAAGACACCGTTAAGACGCAATCGAATAGTCTACGAATCAACCGCCTCACCTTTGCCCATCCACAACGGCCGAACCTCATCCAGAAACACCATCGCCACCACGGCAAACGGGATGGAATACAGCAGGCCGAGCAGACCGCCGGCCTTGAATCCGAAAACCGTTGCCATGAGCACGATCGCCGGATGAAGCTGCAGCGCACGGCCGAACAGCACCGGTGAAATCAAGTGGATTTGCACTTCGGTCAGGCCAACGATGACCAGCAGAGCCCACAGTGCCAGGATCGGTGTTACCGTCAGAGCGCTCAACACGCTCAACAAAGCAGCGACGAATTCACCCAGAATGGGCACAATACTGAGGATGCCGCCAACCAGTCCGATCGCCAATGCGAAAGGAACCCGCAGGATAGCCAAACCGGTGCTGAACCCGACTGCATAAAAAAGGATTTTCAGCGGTTGGACTCTTACCCAACGCCCGAGGCCCACAAGCACACGGAGACTTATCCGACGCATTTCGGCGCTTCTTGTGGACGGGATCCATTCCGGCAGGTGTTCCAAAAAGCTGTCTTTCGAAACCACGAAGAAATATGCCAAGACAAAAACGATGCCGATATCCAACGAGGCGTTCCCCACACTTCCCACCGTCCCCAACACCGCTTGAACCACGGTAGAGAGACGCTGTGAGACTACAGTCGCTGCGTCACCCGCCGATGGGATGAGCTGTCCGATGAGCGGCGTCGAGGCCAGGCTGGACGTTATCGAATTCCACAGCGCCGGACCTTGGGATTGCAGCGTCGCAAGCTCCGCATTGAAGAGGGGTAGCATCAACTCGCCGATTCCCAGGACAATCGCCAAAAGCAATAAATACAGCAGGAGGACGCCCGGTGAACGAGGGATGTGCCACTTTTCCATGCGCTGTATGGCCGGCTCCATCCCCAACATCAACAACAATGCACCGAAGAGCATGGCCATGAGTTCGAAGAGCAGGGAAAAATTATGGATGACGACCCATAACGCCGCTCCCAACGTGAAAAGCATTAGCCACAGCCGTAGGGGTTTGGCGGCAACGATCCGCACGCGTTCCCATCGCGGGCCGGATGCATCTTCATCGATCTGGTCGTTGTTTTCCTCGTCCAAGGTTACAGGATGCTTCATGGCTGCCCTTCTGTAAAAATTCGTGCGTCCAAAGAAGGATCGAATCGGCAATCGTTTCCGATAAGCATTTCCTCCAACTTTCTCACGCCGAAAGCGGTTCGTGGTCTTTTCGCGGAGAGCCATGTCGGATGTGGAAAACGTAACCCGGACTCCAGGGGGTGCCGAGAGCAGGGAGTACCCATCGGTCTAAGCCGATCCACCCGGCCGTTCGCCAGGCCAACGCCAACAGGATTGCACCCAGCAGCATGAGGGGATTCATACTGATCGATCCGGCCAGCAGGTAATTGACGTTCATGACCACGCCGAAAAATGCGGCGATGCCCACAAAGATGCCCAGGATCAGCGCCAGTCCGACGAGAAATTCCCCGAGCGATACCACGTAACTCATGATGCGTACATTCGGCTGAACGACATTGCTGAGAAACCACGCATACCAACTTTGAACCTGGGGATACGCACCTCCGGTCTTCTGCAGCGCACCCTGTATGAATCCGTTCAATCCCGTACCGGCATTGGCGCCGACCCAGGCCGGATTATGCAATTTTCCCCATCCTGCATGAATCCAGAGGTATCCGACAGCCAAACGGGTAAGCAACCACAACCAAGCCCAACGCACGTTACCGAACAAGGCACGTGAAAATGGCGATTCGGAAATGTGCACGACTTCCGGTTGTTCCATCTTGTCCTTCCGCTCAGTACTTCGCATTATCTTCATAACCTCCTACTATATCGTCACTCGTAAGGCCTTCTTTCATTGCCTCATCCGTTATTCTCCCGCAGAAGCAGTCCGAGCGTCTTTATGTCAGTATAAAGAACAAATTAAGCGTTACTTAGAACAGCCGCGAACGTCCCGGCCAATCTGCGGAAAGAATGCGCGGGTAAATCCACCCCGAACACATACTGCAAGAAGTGGAAATTCGAGGTCTTGTGGTGACAACGATCTCACGAGGGCCGCAAGGTACTGCCGGGCCGCTCCGCCTTTTCGGGTTCTACCAGAAAATACACCGCAACGCTGCGGGTGTGCCGGCAACGAGCATCACCGCGAACACCGTGAACCGCTCGAGCAGCCAATAGACATGGATGTGGCTAGCTGCATATGTCCGGCCAGGCTTAAATAGAACCGGGGGTGAAAAGCGTCATGTGAATCCGAAGAGGCATTAAAAAAACGCCACGGGGTAGATCATCAACGCGATGAGCTCAAGTCAGCTCATCGAATCGCTTCTGGCACGAGATGATCGTGTCTTTTGCGTGTTCCAATCCCTGCCAGCCGAGTACTTCCACATGCTTTCCCTCGGGTTCTTTGTATGTTTTGAAGAGATAGGCAATTTCCTCGAGGATATGTTTTGCAGGATCGTCCAATCCTTTGTATTCATTGAATCTGGGGTCATGAATCGGTACGGCCAAAATCTTGTCGTCGCGATCGTTATTGTCCTCCATCTGCAGGACGCCGATCGGACGAACGGAGATGATACAGCCCGGAAACGTCGGATTGGTAACCAGGACGAGCACATCGAGTGGATCCCCATCCTGGTCAAGCGTACGCGGAATGAAGCCGTAATCTCCCGGATAATGCATCGCGGAATATAGTACCCGATCCAACACGATGGCCGATTTTTCCGTGTCGAACTGATATTTGTTCTCCGACCCTTTCGGGCACTCGATGACGGCATAAATCTGCTCTGGCGGGCTAGGGCCTGTCGGTAGATCTCGCCAATAATCCATCTTTTTCAACCCGTTCCCTATCTATGGCGTATTGCATGTTCGCCTCGGATTCGAATGAAATGCTTTACCAAAATTATTGCACGAGATAGATTCCCCTCCTCTCCATGTCGCACACAGCGTACCTGTTTTCGTTCTGAAGCAGCTTCTGCAAGCATCTTGCCGCCCAAATCGTCCGAGCTCGCTCGTTATTCCATTTTTATCGACGTGCTATCGGATTTCATTATTGCGTTTTACCAAAGAGTATGAAGCCAATTATTCCGAGTCAGCCACCTCACCACCGTTCTGGTGGACGATTTCCATCAGTTCCGATTTCTTTTGCGCCAAGATGTCCTCATTGTCGGCTTCGATCACCAATCTGACCACCGGCTCGGTGTTAGATTTGCGCAAGTTGAACCACCAGGAAGGATATTCGACGGAAAGACCATCCAGGTGGACCTGCTCGCCATCCTTATATGCCGAGGCCAGAACTTCCAGCATGCGATCCGGCTCTTTCGTAGAAATGTTGATTTCGCCTGATCGTGCATATTTCATCAATGGACGCACCAGTTCGCTCATGGATTGCTGTTTCTTGCCCAATAAATTCAGCATGACAACCATGGCCATCAATCCACAATCGATGTACCCAAGGTCCTGAAAGTAGTAATGCCCCGACAACTCGCCGGCGAATACGGCGGAATCCTCGCGCATCTTGCTCTTGATGAATGAATGGCCGACTCGGGTCTTTACAGGCTTGCCGCCGAGCTCCCTGATCCGCTCCGGGACGGCGCGGCTCGATCTGAGATCATAAAGGATCGTCGCGCCGGGCGATTTCGCCAGAAAGTATTCCGCCAAAACGGCGATCATCAAATCGGCGGGGATGCGTCCCCCTTTCTCGTCAATAAAACCGCAGCGATCTCCATCGCCGTCGAAGGCGATGCCCAACGCTGCGTTTTCAGTCTTCACTCGCTCCTGCAATTTTTCGGTGGTCGACGGGATGGCAGGGTTGGGAACGTGAACGGGGAACTCACCATCCGGATTCATGAGCATGGTGATGAAATCACAATGTTCGAATCTGGGAATCAAGCGAGGCGTATCCAATCCACCCATCCCGTTGCCGGCATCCACCACCACCTTCAGATGCTCGTTCCCTTCGATGAACGTCGACAATTCATCGATGTAATCACCCAGGAAATCGATTTTCTGTGCCTGGCTCTGACTCTGAGGCGGGGTATCAATGTGCCGCGTCAATGCTTCGATCTCCGGCAGCCCTTGATCCCCGCTGAGCGGGATCGCTTTTTCTCGGCAGAGCTTGATGCCGTTGTATTGTTTAGGAAGATGGGAAGCCGTGATCATGGCGCCTCCCCGAAAATCACGCCGGATGATGGCCGAGTACAGCATGGGCGTGGTTGCCATGCCGATATCGAAGACCTGCAGCCCGGAACTCAAGGCGCCTGCAGCCAGAGCTGTGGCCAGAGAGGCGGATGTTTCCCGCATGTCGCGCCCGATCACGATTCGTCCACCTTCCAGATATTGGCCGAAGGCGGCACCGATTTTTCGTGCGATTTCTGCGTTAATCTCCTGCGGTGCCAGGCCGCGAATATCGTATGCCTTGAAAATGCCTGCCATGAGTATGTTCACCTTTGATGTTATTGAGTTTTTCGGTGCTGTCGTCACCGGTCTATTTTTTATAATATCCAACTCTGCGGATTTTTGCTTTATGGTTCGGTTATCGCCAGCTTAAATATGCCTAAAAAGGAGCCCTCAAGATAACACACGCCCCACGTCCGGTCGGGTTATGCTCGAGGACTCAGGATCTTCACGATGATCCAAACTGCGTTTGTTTTTCAGGTGGCTTTCTCTCGATCGATCAGTTTCTCCACCTGCCGGCAGACATTTTCGACGCTCAAACCGTATTCCCGCATGACGATGTCCCCCGGTGCTGATTCCCCGAATTTATCCACACCGATCATCGCGGACACGCCTTGACCCACGTATGGCACCCAACCAAGAGAGAGGCCCGCCTCGATGGCGACGATTGGAATCCCCGGCGGAAATACCTCCCTCTGGTATTCCATCGGTTGGGCTTGGAACAATCGCCAGCTAGGAAAGCTGACAACGCTGGCTGAAATCTGCTCCTGTGCCAGTCTCTCACGCGCTTCGAGAGCCAGGTGTACTTCCGATCCCGAAGCCACAAGTACGACCTGTGGCGATTCTCGGTTTGGACTTTCGGCAAGCACGTAAGCGCCGAAGCGTAAGCCGGCGCGCAGCACCTCATATTTCTCGAGGTCGAGTATCGGAAGCTTCTGCCGGGTAAGCACGAGAGCGACGGGGCCTTCCCGTTGCTCCAATGCGACCTTCCAGGCCAGGGCTGTCTCGTTCGCATCCGCGGGTCGAATGACCGTCAAGCCCGGAACGGAACGCAACCCGAGCAGCTGCTCGACCGGTTGGTGGGTCGGACCATCCTGCCCCAGCCCGATGCTGTCGTGGGTAAACACGTAGATCACCGGCAGACCGCTCATGGCCGCCAGGCGCATGGGGGGCCGCATGTAATCGCTGAAGACGAGAAAAGTGGCCCCGAATGGAATCAGGCCACCGTGCAGCGCCATCCCATTCAGAATCGCACCCATGGCATGCTCGCGGATGCCAAAATGCATGTTGCGGCCTTCGTGACTCCCGGCTTCGAAATCGGGACTGCCGGGTATGTGGGTGTGCGTGCTTGGGGAAAGATCCGCTGCACCACCCATGAATTCAGGCAAATACTCGGCGAACTTCTCTATACTTTTGCCGGAAGCAACGCGGGTCGACATTTCTCCCTGATCTGATTTGAATTCCGGTATATCGTCGCTCCAACCTTCCGGCAATTTACCTTCCACCGTGCGATGGTACTGCGCAGCGAGTTCAGGGAATTTTTCGATGTAGCGCCCCACATCTTCCTGCCACGCCGCCTGGGCTTCACCACCGCGTTCAACGGCTTTTCTGAAATGAGCTTCGACCTCCGCCGGGATATAGAATTCCGGTTCCAGGGGCCAATCGAGATTTTCCTTCGTTCGCAGCACTTCATCGTGCCCCAAAGGTTCGCCGTGTGCCGCTGCCGTATCCTGCTTCTCAGGACTGCCGTAGCCGATGTGGGTGCGCACGTCGATTAAGGTGGGCTTATCGGTATGCCGTCTTGCTTCATCGATCGCGGACGACATCGCTTCGACGTCGTTTCCATCCTCGACGTGAAGTACCTGCCAACCATAGGCGCGAAAGCGCGCCATGCGGTCTTCGCTGAATGCCAGTTTGGTCGAACCCTCGATCGTGATCTGGTTGTCGGCGTACAGCACGATCAGCTTCCCCAACTGCAGGTGTCCCGCCAACGATGCCGCCTCGGAAGAAATGCCCTCCATGAGATCCCCGTCACTTGCGAGCACGTACGTGTAATGATCGACGATCGTGTGGTCGGGGCGGTTGAATCGCGCCGCCAATGCGGCCTCGGCGATGGCCATGCCCACTGCATTGCCGAATCCCTGTCCCAGAGGCCCGGTCGTCGCTTCCACTCCCGGAGTCCTGCCGTATTCCGGATGACCCGGCGTCTGACTGCTCCACTGGCGGAAACGCTTCAACTCCTCGAGCGGAAGGTCAAAGCCGGTCAAATGAAGAAGAGCGTACAGCAGCATCGAACCGTGACCTGCGGAAAGTACGAATCGGTCCCGGTCCGGCCATGCAGGATCTTTCGGGTTGAACTTGAGGAAGCGATCCCAGAGCGTATAGGCGAGCGTCGCCGAGCCCATGGGAAGACCCGGATGCCCGGACTTCGCCCGCTCGACTGCGTCGACTGCCAGGAAACGCAGCGTGTTGATACATTTGAGATCCAACTCTTCTCGTTCGTTTGCAATCGACTCTGCTTTCGCCTTCGTCGTCATGATGAACCTCCAAAATAAGTCGCCCCGACCCAAGAAAATCTTTCCATCGTTCTTCGGGACCGTGTATTGAATTCCTATCGGCTCTACGGGCGTGACCGGACGTCTTTTTCACCTTTCGCTTCCATCGATGGAGATGAATCCGATCGCGAATACCAATCCCGCCAGATGAGCTTGTGAACCCCGATGCGCCTCGGAACATCGCGCAAACCGGGAATCAAAGGTAGAAAGATCAAGATGAGATATGCTACAGCCAGGACCGCAGCCGCGATAATGTCAGCGTTGGGTGAATCGGCGATAGCAGGGATCTGGTACAGGAACACGAAAGGCCAGAGCCACCAGCCGCCCGGGTAAGGACCGGTTTCGTGGCTCATACCCCACTGCTCGCCCAACATATCCAATTTCTGCGCAACGCTTTGATCCACGTCGTCCTGGAAGAACAGCAGCGATCGCGTCGTGTCCAGCAGGTACGGCAAGCTCGGCCCACTATCAATGGCGCCTTCCAATAACCCTGCTTTCCCCAGGTTCAGCATGCCCTGCATCATCACTTCAACCGGCCCGTATTGGCCATCCGGCAGCTTCACCTCTCCGTTGGAAACCTGCGCCTGATCCAGGGCTGCCAAATAAGCGGACAACCACTGCTGACGCTGAGTCTTCGTCGCGGCGCGGTATTGGGACAGCGCCGCTTCGACATCTGCATCCAACACCGCCGCCCGTTCGAGCGGTTTCAGGATCAAATCTTCCGCAGGGTCGATGGGATTCGTGACCCCAAACCAATTCGCCGGTGCGATGCCCAGTAATCTCTGGGCGTTCTGAGGGTCGGCGGAATACGGAGGTCCATAATCCTGCAGACTGCTCTTTCCGGCGAGGATGCCCGCGCTGGTTTTGAGTAAAGCGACCGGCGCATACCGGGCGACGTCTTCCGACCGCACCGTAGGATAATCCGGCGATCCCAAAACTGCAGCCAGGACGATTGCAATCAACAAAATAACCCCGAGCACGATCAGTCCTTCCCGGATCAAATCATAGGGTTTGCTGGGAATGTTCCTCAGGTACGCACTGGCTCGTTTATTCATCGGATGCCCCTTGTTCGGGAATCGGTTTGACCGGGCCTTCTCTGCGGACCAACAGCAAATGGATACCGACGAGCCCCGCGATCAGAAGCGGCAAGACGATCAGATGAATCGACAGCACCTGTCCGATATTCATCGGATTGAACAGCGCTCCCAAGCCGACCGCGTTCATCAAATCCTTGGCCTGCACGGCAATCCACTGCGAATCCCAGTTCGTTTGCGCCAGAAAGCCGGTCAAGGCTGCGAGTGCGGCGATTACGAAGGTGATCGTCCCGACAAACCAGGTCTTCCAGCGTCCGTCACGCCAGGCCGACATGAATATTTTCGTTAGCATGTGCGCCAGCAGACTGAAGAAAAGCAGTTGTACAGCCCAAAAATGGACGGAATTGATGAAATGCCCGGTGGAAGAGTTGTGATACCACGTAGGTCCGAAGATCGCCATGATCACGCCCGACAAGGCGAGCACGACCAGACTCGAAAGAGCTGATACCCCGAACAGGTAGGCCACCGAATTGACGTAGACCGGCATGCTCGTCGGCAGCAGATCATCCAATGTTAAGTTTTCGCGGATTCCCTGTTGAATCTTACGCGTAAGATTCACCTGTCTACCTCCTCACGAACAACTGCCGGTTCAAAGATCTTCGGCAGGCGGGACCAGGCGGACAAGAAGAAAACCGCCACGACCCCGGCCCAGGCGATGATACTCGGGATTGCCAGGTTGAATATTCCGAAGATAACATGGGGAACTGTGTCCAACATACTTGGTGGAAGTTGATCCATCGCATTCACTCCTTACTGGCTGGCCTGTACGCGTATTAAGGGCTACCTTCTACCATTACGCCCTGATGCGCCGCCAATCCAACCATCTATCCTTCGATGCTTCCTGATATAAATTCAACCTCAAACGACTGTGATCTGTCTTTACGAACGTCTCAACCTAGAATTATGAAAACCTTAAGCATCCCAGGAGAGCGCTTCCCCTTCTGTGATTGCCATTACACGTATTCTTCGTGGTTCATCGAAGAAAACAGAACCGCCGTCGCTGCGTTTTTCTCAACCGCCAGAAATGTGGCGTGAAATCCAGCAATTACAAAGCCGGATCAGAACGCGAAGTTTCCATGCGCATACACCGGGAAAAAACCTTACCGCGGAGATTTCGGTGGGTTAATTAACGAAGGCGCACTGCACGTGTGCGTTGGAAACGCGTGTGAATAGTGGATTCAAAATCCAAATCGACGGGTCGGAATCACACCGAAGGAAGTTGCTGAAATTGGGTTTACGCCTGAATGATCCCCTTGCGAATGGCGTATTTCACCAGATCCGTCCGTGAATGCAGGTTCAGCTTGCGCATGATGTTCTCGCGGTGGCGTGCGACCGTTTTGGGGCTGATCCCCAGCGTTTCGGCGATATCGATGTTCCGGGCGCCGTCGGCCAAATGGGCAAGCACCTCCTGCTCACGGGCCGTCAATCCATTGAGTGCCTGCTCGTCCCGTGAAGTCTCATCCTGCTGCAGATAATCGCTCACCAGCAATTTGGCCATGGAGGGATACAGATAGACCTCGCCCTGCGCTGCCACCCGGATGGCGGTGAGCAGTTCTTCCGGGGCGGCCCGTTTCGGGACGTATCCGCTCGCACCTGCTTCCAACATGCGGAAAAAGTATTCTTCATCCTCATGGATGGTCAATGCCACGATCGCCGTTTCCGGCCGTAAACGCTTGACTTCCTTTGCCGCATCGATCCCCGACATGTCCGGCAAGCCGATGTCCATCAACACGACGTCCGGCCGGAGCTTGGTCAGCGCATCCAGAGCCTCTCGAGCCGACCCGAATTCTCCAACGATCTCGACATCGGCTTCGTCTTCCAGCAGCATACGAATGCCCGATCGGACGACTTCGTGGTCATCCACCAACATTAGACGAATCGTCATCGTCTTCCTCTCCATTTTCCTGATACGGGATGACAACACTGACCCGCGTTCCCTCTCCCGGCTGAGACTCGATCGCGAACTTGCCTCCCAATTCGTGTGTCCGCTCCTCCATGCCTGCCAAACCCCAGGATGGTCGTTTCGAATCCATGCTCGCAAGCGTCAGACTAAAGCCGACGCCGTCGTCGATCACGTCCAGCCAGATATTGTGTTTTCCGTAGCGCAGGTAGACGTCCGCCCTTTCCGCATCGGCGTGTCGGACGACGTTCGTCAGCGCTTCCTGCACGATGCGGAAAAGTCCCGTTTTCATTTCCTGCGGCAAGTCGATGTGCTCGCCTTCGATATGCACGTTCACCTTGAGGGGCGCTCGTTGCTGGATTTCACCGACGTACCAACGCAGCGCAGCGGCAAGTCCCAGGTCATCCAGATGGGAGGGACGCAGATCGGAGATGATGCGCTGCAGTTCATTCAGAGAATGTGCGATGAGTTCCTCCAACTGGTGAAGGTTCTGCGTCACTTTTCCCTCGCTCCCGCGCAAATTGGTCGCGATGCCTCGCAAACCCAGCCCAATTGCGGTCATCGCCTGCCCCGTCTCGTCGTGCAGCTCGCGGGCGATGCGCTGCCGCTCCGCTTCCTGCGCTGCGACGACTCGTTTGAGCAATTCTCCGCGCATGGCTTCCCTTCGCTGCGCTTCCTTGAGCCGCTCCGCCTGCAGTTCGGAAAGCTGCCGCTGTCGCTCCACCTCGAAGGAGCGTAAGAATCTGGTCACGAAAACCGCGGCCAGGATTGCGGCAACCGCGCGCATCAACTGAACGGGGAACCCGAAAAGATCCCGAAACAAAACCTGATTGATCACGTTGGAAGGCGGCAGTGGACTGGGGCGTGTGAAGGCTTGTCCAATGATGCCATACCAGGCGAAGGCGACCGCCGCCCATAGACTGTCCTGACCGAAGCGGGCCAAACCCACTCGTCGGAAGGCGCGCTGCTGCGCGATCAACCCAACCGAGGCGAACAACGCCGAAGGGATGGCCAACGAATACCGGCTCCATACATCCGCCACATCCCAGAGTTCTTCTGGAATGGGATAATCGCCTTTCAACAGCAGCAAGCCAAATCCCCAGATTGCGGCCAAAATCAGAGGCACCATTAGACTCAACCGCCGGGTCCGCTGGTCGCGAGAAAGCAACGAGGCGCCGAATGCCGCCAGACTGAGAAAAGAGAACGCCAATATCGCCACACGTGCGCTCTCCAAAAGAAGCTGTACATCCTCCTGTATCGGCAGAATGCGCAAGATCAGGAACATCTCGATCCATTCGTGCAAACCATGCAGCAAACCGAATCCGGCCAGGGGACGCAGGGCGTTGCGCAATCTTTCATCGCTGCCTCGCCCCGCTTCCAGCGTGATCGCCAGGCCCATGCTGAAGAAGGCCAGACCGTAAAACAGATAGACGATAGATATGAAAGGCGGTTGCACGTTTTACTCGTTTGCTAACTTACGCCGGCCGGATGAAATCAATCATCACCTACTTGATCGCAATACGTACCGCAGATTCGTGCCCAGCCTCATCGCATCGCGGAGCATCAACCTCTGCGCAGTTTCGTTCCGCAACTGCGGCAGTAGTTATCTTCCGCATTCGCTGGAGTCCCACAATAATGGCAGAACCTGCGTTCCCCTTCGGCGCTTGCGGATCGTGATTCACCTTTCGATTTGCGGCGATTTCGGCGTCGTGGAGTACCACTCTCAACACCCTGCCGCAGGCGTACCCACAAGATCGCGCCCAGTACGAGCATCAAAACGCCAAATCCACCAATCACGTACGGCAGCCAGGTGCTTATGTCCGGCGTACCTCCACTCGTTTCCTCGGGCCGGACAATCAGCGCCGGATTGGTGAGCTGCCCACTCGGATTGCTGTAAGAGACATCCACCCGAAAGCCTTCGTCGGAATTCAGGGCGCCAACATCGATGATGTGATACAGGATGCCGTCCTCCTCGACAACATCCGTCGCACCCGAGACGCTCATTGACTCCGCCACCTTCGGCTGCTGCACCCTGAAGCGCAGCGATTCGATATCAAAACCCCCCGGCCACTGAAACGAATAGCTTCGTTCACTGCCATCCAGCGTAAGCGCATCGTAATATTCGATCCAAACCCCGGGCACGTCGATTTGTACGGTAATCGTGCTCCATTCGTCCCCCTCGATCCGGTCCCATTGGACTTGATCGTTCGGTCCGGATACCGGATCCCATTTTGCGACGGCCGAGGGCTCCCCCACACGCGTCGGAATGGGAAGCTCGACGGTCGTCGGCAGGGGAACGTCGTCCGCCAACTGCATGCGCATGATGACGAGCATCTCGGATCGATCGTACTCCGGCCACAAGGCGATCTCGAGGCTTTTCACGCGGGGTGCTACCTGTGCCATCGTCGAGAGCGGCACGAGACACAAGGCAATGAACAGGAACACGCGCAAGAAAATTCGTTCAATTTTTCGGAATCGATGATTGGCCTCAGACATATTAAAGTCCTGCAATCCGTATCCCAGCCAGACCGTGGCCTGCGACACGCATCATCTACTCACTCCTCGGTTCAATTCTCTAAAAGCCGGGCGTTTGCCCGTTAGATGCAAGGGATACAGTCAATGGAAAGCGTACACGCAACATGTATATTATTAACACACGCACCACATTATGTCAATTTTGACCCACTTTCCGCACTTTGCCGAGAACGTTTCGGTGAATCTCTCCTTCGAAAATGCTTAACCGTCAATACCTGCCGTGATCTCTGACCGAGCGTGTATAATGATATCCATGAATTCTACCCAACTTAAACCGCCAATGCTTGTCGCCGACGCCGATTCGCTGCACTCTATGGTCAAATCCCTTTCCGCACAACCTCTCGTTGCCGTAGATACCGAATCGAACAGCATGTACGTCTATAGGGAACGAGTGTGTCTCATTCAGTTCTCTATACCGGAAATCGACTTTCTGGTCGATCCTTTTGCTTTTTCGGGGCTGAGCGAACTGGGGCCCGTATTCAGCAATCCGAAAATTGAAAAAATATTCCACAGTGCAGAATACGACATAATGTGTTTGAAACGAGATTTCGGATTCACTTTTCACAATTTGTTCGACACTCGCATCGCCAGCCGTACGCTGGGCGGGAAACGCAGCGGACTGCGCGATCTGATTGCGGCGGAATTCAAGGTGGAAATCGATAAGCGCTACCAGCGGTCCAACTGGGGGAGAAGACCTCTTCCGGATAAATGGCTCGATTACGCCCGCCTGGATACGTACTACCTCATCCCTCTGCGCCATCGTTTATATTCCGCGCTCCAAGAAGCTGGGCGCCTGGAAGAGGCACTGGAAGCATCCGAATACATTACCCGCATTCAACCCCACGAAAACGGCTTTGATCCCAATGGATTCTGGCGGATCCGCAATGCGCGCGATCTATCGCCACGACAATTGGCGCTGCTCCGCCGCCTTTACATCCTTCGAGATTCGCAGGCCAGGCGTATGGATCGACCGGCCTTCAAGGTGATGGGAGATCGGACGCTTCACGATCTGGCCGCTGCCGCCCCCGATCGAATCAAGAATTTGAACGACATCCACGGCATGACGGCCGGGCAAATCCGCCGCTTCGGGGAAGGTATCCTCGAAGCCCTGCGTCTCGGACAAGAAGACCCGCTTCCGCATCGCCCAAGAGGCAACCACACCGACGACGAGGTCCTCGCCAGGTATGAAGCGCTGCACGAATGGCGCAAACGTACAGCCCGATCTCACAAAGTCGATTCGGACATCATCCTGCCGCGTGAGATATTGATGGACATTGCCAAATCTGCACCACGCAGCCTCAAAGCGCTGCACAGCGTGATGTCGCCCCTGACCTGGCGCGCAAATCGATATGGGGAAATGATCCTGCGTGTCCTATGGGAGCACGACGATTCCACCGAATGAGGCCATTATGAAAATAACATTCCACGGCGCTGCGCAAACGGTTACCGGTTCACGACACCTGATCAGCCTCAACAAGCATAGATTGCTGCTGGATTGCGGACTGTATCAAGGCCATCGTAAAGACACTTACGAACGGAATCTCAATTTCCCGTTCGCTCCCCGGAAGATCGATTCTGTCGTTCTCTCCCACGCTCACATCGATCACTGTGGCAATTTACCCAACCTGGTCCGCCAGGGCTACGAAGGTCCGATCAACGCCACGCAGGCAACGATCCACCTCACCGACATCATGACCCGCGATGCCGGCCACATTCAAGAGGCGGACGTCGAATATATAAACAGGAAACGAGAACGCCGCGGAGATCCACCGGTCGAACCGCTCTACACCGTTGCCGATGCCGAGCAAGCCACGCAGTACCTCACGCCTGAAGCATACGATACACCCTTCGAACCGGTGCCCGGCGCGCGGGCGACCCTGGTGGAGGCAGGACACATTCTCGGATCGGCCGGGATCATTCTCGATTTAGAAGAAAACCACCACGCCGTTCGCTTGATGTTTTCCGGAGACATCGGCCGCTTCAACCTGCCCATCTTGCGCGACCCCGTGCTGCCGCCCGAGGACCTCGACTACCTGATCATGGAATGCACTTACGGCAGCCGTTCGCACGACCCGCCGCAGCAGGCATACGAAAAGCTGCGCGATACCGTCACGCGCACCGTCCATCGAGACGGCAAGATCATCATCCCCGCATTCGCCGTCGGCCGGACGCAAACGCTGGTTTATTACCTGCACCGCATGATCAGCGAAGGTGACATCCCCCGCGTACCGGTGTTCGTCGACAGCCCGCTCGCCATCAACGTGACCGACATCACCCGCGCCCATCCCGAATGCTTCGACAAGCAGATTCTGGAATTCATGCGGAAGGATGCCCACGGTTCGGCGTTCGGCTTCGATCTTCTCAGCTACACGCGGTCCGTGGAGGAGAGCAAGGAAATCAACAAGCTCGAGGGACCCGCAGTGATCATCTCGGCTTCCGGCATGGCCGAAGTGGGACGCATCCTGCATCACTTGCGCAACAACATCGAAGACCCCCGCAACACCGTACTCATCACTTCCTGGATGGCGCCTCACACGCTCGGGCGGAGACTGGTCGAAGGGGTGAAGAGAGTAAAAATCTTCGGAGATACCTACTCGGTCAACGCGGAAGTGGTCACCATCAACGGACTCTCTGCACACGCCGGAAAAGAACTCCTGCTGGAATATGCTTTACAGGCAAAGAACAACTTGAAAGGTATTTTTCTGGTGCACGGCGAGCCGGAATCCGCCGCCGCACTGATGGAAAAAATAAAGGAGCAAGGCTTCGATAAAGTGCAGTATCCCGAATTGGGGACGGAAGTGGAAATCTAGACCGGCCCGCGCTATAATCGCATCACGGTACGGGGAGAGGTGCCGGAGTGGTTGAACGGGGCGGTCTCGAAAACCGTTGTGGTCCTTTCGGGCCACCGTGGGTTCGAATCCCACCCTCTCCGCCTGATAGAAAAAATTCGGAGTCGAGATGACTCCGAATTTTTATATTTTCCCGCGCAGGAGCGATTCCTCGCACGGGTCATGCCCACCTACTGCGGCAGCATGGCCGGCACCTAGCTCGGGATTTCGAGCGCCTCCAGCCGTTCCAAACTTGCTTTCAGGACGTCGAACCCGCCCTGCCAGAAAGATTCCGAGCGAACGTCGAATCCCGCCTGGGTCAGAATTTGCTCCGGCGACCTCGAGCCGCCTGCCGCAAGCAGCTCGAGATAGCCGGATTTGAATGCATCACCCTGCTCCAGGAAACGTTGGTAGAGCGAGAGCACGAGCAGCTGGCCGAAGGAATAGGCATACACATAAAAAGGCGCGAAGTAAAAATGCGGGATCGCAACCCACTCCACGCGGAAATCCTCACTCAACTCGAGCGAATCGCCAAATTGATCCTTCAGATTCTCCAGGTACAGCGCCGAAAGCTCATCGACCCTCGCCCCTTGCGCAATTTGCTCGTGCGCCCGGCGTTCGAACAGGGCGAAGTACGCCTGGCGCATGATCGTGGCATAGGCGTCGTCCATCTGACGGAAAAGCAGGTCGCGCTGCACTTCCTCGTCGGGATCCATGGAAAGCAGTTTGTCGATCAACAACATTTCGCCGAAGGTCGAGGCCGTCTCTGCGAGCGGCAGCGAGGAGTGCTGCGTGAGTGCGGTGTGATGGTTCGCCAATAAAGAATGGACGGCATGCCCCAGCTCGTGCGCCATCGTGGCGATGTTTTCCGGTTTTCCTTGATACGATTGCAGCACCCACGGCGTGAGGGCGGGGGTTACGGTGGCACAAAACGCTCCGCTGCGTTTTCCCTTTCGCACTTCGCTGTCGTAATGCCTTTCGTCTAAGACTTTCTGTGCCAATTCCGCCACACGCGGGTCGAATTCCGCGAAGCTGTCCAGCACCATATCTACGGCCTGGTTGAAGTCATAGGTCTTTTC
This sequence comes from Anaerolineales bacterium, assembly GCA_037382465.1. NCBI lineage: Bacteria > Bacillati > Chloroflexota > Anaerolineae > Anaerolineales > Anaerolineales bacterium. The sequence goes on from JARRPX010000007.1 coordinate 45,272, forward strand.
GGTCTTGACGACCGGCGCATAGATGTCATAGCGGCGCAGTTTCTGCATGCCGATCCACTTCGCCTTCAATCTGAAGAAGCGGTGGAACAAAGGCACATTTTTCTGGCACACCTCGAGCAGTGTGTCCACGACTTCGTCGGGAACGTCGTTGGCGATGTTGCGAATGGAAATCGGTGAGGCGTAACCGCGCAAATCCATCCCCTCACTGCGCCAATCACGGGCGATGAATTGATAGATCTGGCCCAGGATGACCGCGTCACGATCGTATACTTCATTGAAAACACGATACGAAGCCTCCCGCAGATCCGCTTCCGGGCTGCGTGCATAAACCGCCAGTTCACCCCGCGTGAGTTCTTTTACCTCTCCATCGACCTCCAACGGAAACGTATAGCGGTTGGTGATCGACTGATACAGCGTGACCAGCGCCTGCGGCCCGTTGACGTCCTTGATGTTGATGACTTTTTCCTCGGGTTCCGTCAATGTGTAAGGCTTTTTCAACCGCAGCGCTTCCAGCCAGTAACGGTAATCGCCGGAGACATCCAACAGCCGCTGCGCATCGACGTCCTCCAGTCCCTTCCACCATAGGGTGAAGAACATCATGCGGTTGTCCACGTCCGCAGATAGCTGCTGCATCTGCGCCTGAAAGGTCTGGGCCGCCTGGTCCTGTGTGTCTTCCGAAAAACGCAAGGATCCGTAGGCGCCCAGACGGGAAAGCACCCGAACCGCTTTTTCATAGTCCTCGAGGATCGATAGAAAAAGTCGATCCTCCAACTCCGGACTCAGCTTTTCTCGATACCCCTCGAAGCTGCTCAAAATCGTTTCGAGCTCCTGACGGGATTGCTCCACCTCGGGTGAATCCAGCGATTCGAATAAATCCGCCAGACTCCAGCGCTCCTGCTTATACGTTTTCGAACTCATCCTACGCTCCTCGTGAAACGACATGATTGATGACCGGACATCTACTATTGTATCGGCGTGGCAGGTGAATGTCCTTCGATTTCGGGTACATTCCTCTAAACATTGAATCGAACATAGATTACATCTCCGTCCTCAACGATGTAATCCTTTCCTTCCAGACGCAATTTTCCCTCGGCCCTCGCAGGCGCCAAACCGCCCAGTTCGATCAACG
>JARRPX010000008.1 GCA_037382465.1 Anaerolineales bacterium
TCGCCGGGATCGTCGTCGAAGAGCACTTCCACGATCGGACTCCCGGAGACGAGATCGTCGATCGAGTCGACTTGGTCGCGGTACCACTTCGTTTCCGGAGCGCTCATCAGACGCCGGCGTTCCTGCGGGTCTTCGATGAGAACCGCTCGAGCGGGAAGTTCGGCCCGCAGCGATTCCTTCAGGCAAAAAGTGAACTGCGGCTGGGCCTTTAGATTGGCCAGCCAATCGCGCGGCTTGCGGGGACCTTTGCCGCCTTTGGCGTCCGGTGTACCGCAGATGATGATGCGCCCGCCGACGTTGGTGAACCAGATTTCAGTACGGCGCTGCAGCCCCGATTTCGCACCGGTGGTAATGATGTCGATGGTGCGATCGGTTCGCAGGGCTCGTCGAATCGCATCCTCCTTCCGGGAGGCGCCATCCGCCGGCGGTCTTCCGGCTTCGATTTCAACCGGCTCGATTCTCACCGTCACGCGCGTCTCTTTTTCACGTTGTTCAACGGGGAAGATGTCGCCGTAATAATGCGTCTTGCCTGTGTACCGCCGCACCAGATCGTCGAGGATGGCTTCGGCATTTTCCTCGGTGATATCCACGACCAGGCCTCGAATCGCCAGCCAGCGCCGATCGTCTTCGGGGTCCATCACCAGCAGAGCCACGTTGGGGTTGGCCTGCATGTTGCGTCCCTTCTGTCGTTCGCGTGTTGTGCAGATGAGAACGTGTTTGCCATCGTAATCCGCCCACACCACACTGGACTGCGGCGTGCCGTCCGGCATCATGGTAGTGAGCACAGCGTGATTGGCTTCGGCGAGCAAATCGAGGTGGGAGGCGGGAATCGAAGTCATATCCAGAATTCAACCCTCTACGCGGATGCGCGTCGGCGCCATGCGTACACAGATGGTATTGTCGATTTCCCGCATCTGCTTCGGAAGGGAATCATCATCCTTTCCAATCTCTATGATTTCCCCGCGGATTTCCATGTTGTGCAACGGATTCCCGCGATCGTAGGCGAGGATGGAGACTCTGTGGTTTTGCCTCACGCTGCTTTCGGATGCTGAGCCTCGCTCGATGACGAGCAGGAGGTCGTTCCCGTCAAGCGCACACCAGATCGGAGCGATGCGCGGATGCCCCGCAGTATCGACCGTTGAAAGATAGAACGGGTAGGTCTTCTCAAACAGATCCTGGTGTGATTCCGGGTAAGGCATAAGTAAGTGCTACGGCTCTTCCGTTCCGAAAAGCCAGGCCTCGGCCTCCTGTATTTCGCGAAATACTCTCGTGTTTACATCCGTGTCGCCCATCTCTGAGATGAATTTTCGCGTAAAGCCGAAGTGCAGATCGGAATGGGTTACGATGGCTCGGCGGTAGTTCTTGAACAAGGGCCGTAGTTGAATTTCTTGATCGATGAAACGCTGATAACCGTCGATCGAGAATTCCTGGTGTTCGACGGATCGAAAATCGGCGAGCTCTTTCATGTTTGGCCCGAATTGCGGATCAGCCACGAGTCGGGCGCGAAAGGCCAAATGGTCTTCCGTGGTGAGCACACCGTCGGCCTCGACGAGAATTAGGTTGCGTTCGGAATCGATACGATAGGAGATTGGCATGGCATACAGTCAAATTCTCTAATCTATGCTGCACGATTCACTACTGGCTTGAATCCCTCCGATCATATTATCGTTGTGCGCTGAGTGCAAACGTGCGATGTGCCGGGATTCGAATGGTACAGAGGAACGAAACCCCATCCGTTTCCTTACCAAATTCCCGGCAACAAGCGGTAGCGTACTTTTTGGGCATATTCTCGATACCCCGGGAGCTCTTCCAGCAGCGTGCGGTCTTCCAGCGCCGTGCGGACGACGGTCAGGGCGATGACGATCACGGTCGGGATCACCAACCAATAGGAACTGAAGAAAACCGGCGCGGCGAGCCAGGAGAGCACACCGCCGGCATACCCTGGGTGGCGCACGAAACGATACGGGCCTGTGCTGACGACGGTCTGGCCGCGATCGTGCTGGATGCGTACTTGAGAGGAGAAAAAGCGGTTGGACAGCATGGCCCAGGTCCCGATGTTGCTGCCCAGGAAAATCACCAGCAGGGCGGCGATCTGAATCCCATCGGGCAGATCGGGAGTCCAACCGAAGCGCTCGTCCAGCCCGGCGATGATCCAGGAGACAAACGGCCCGACGAGCGCCGTCAGCGGCATGAGCACTCGATCCCAGGGCTTGACGTCTTCCTTGCTGCCGGCTTCCGAGCGCTCTCGGGCCATGTCCGGGCTTTTAATCAACACGAGGGCCCGGCTGGAAACGAGCACGATCAGCGCGTTGGCCGTGTACGCCCATCCTTCCCACCAATCGAGACGGCCGGCGCAGAGGAAGAGCACGCAAGGCATGAGCGCGATCAGGATTAGCAGACTGATAAGGCCCCTCCAGGGAATCCCATGATTTTCATGGTTGGTCGTTGAAGCGTTCATGGGGCACCTCCGGGCAATAAAAAATTCGCTTCCCCGATAGATCTCTTAGAGAAGCGCGATCGTGATTGCTTGCGAAAATTATCCCCGAGTTCGCGATTCAGCGCGGGACAGGTGGCTGACGTTCATCCGACGCTGCCAGGTTCTCGGCAGGATGAAATCGGATGGCGTGCGGGGAAGAACTCATCGTCGATCCAACACGCGCACGCCGGCTACGATCAGCACGCTTGCCAGGAGAAGCCATATGATTACGACCATGGCTGCGCCCAACTTGCTCGTGGGCTTGCCGGACAACATTTTCTCCTGTGCCTTAAGGCGGCATTCGAGCATAACCGGTTCGGGAATCATCTTCAGCGCCAGCGCGATGCCCAGGGGCGTGATAACCAGGTCATCTACGATCCCCAACACCGGTATGAAATCGGGAATCAAGTCGATGGGACTGAATGTGTGCGCCACGACGAAAGCCACCAGCGCTTTGGCGTACCAGGGCACCCTGGGGTCCCTGCTGGCCAGGTAAACGGCATACGTCTCGGTTTTGAGATGCTCGATACGCTGCTTCCAGGCTTCGATCCTGCTCACGATAACGACGTCCTCGAGTTCCTCGTATTCGAACTGCATCCCTGCGATCCGCTGGCCGCCGTTCCGGGATTCCGCAAACTCGAGCTGGTGAGGCACTCGTCTCTACTGGGATCGCGAACAGAAAGCGATAAGCCAAATCTTAGCTTAGAGCCAATCCCGCCTGCGGAAGAGAACGACCACCAGGAGTGACAGGACAAGTGAGAGGATGAGCAGATTGCCCAACGCACTCGTGCTCTTGCTCCCCGGTAGGGGAACGTTCATGCCATACAGGCTGGCGATCAGCATGGGAATACTGATGATGATCGTTATGGCGGTCAGGAATTTCATCACCGTGTTGAGATTGTTGGATACGATGGATGCAATCGCGTCCATCATCTGCGTGAGGAGATTTTGCGAGATACCGACTTGATACACGGCCTGCTGAATTTCGACCAGAACGTCTTCCAATATCTCCTGGTTCTCGGAAGACCATTCGAGAACATCGGTCTTGCGTAATTTCTCCAGCAAGACCTCGAGGGAATTCAGTGCGGTGGTGAAATAAACCAGACTTTTCTGGTAGTCCAGCAGCTGGAGAATTCCCTGGTTGTGCAACGAGCGCTGAAGACGTTCCTCCACTTCCTCTGTAGCGTGGTTGATGTCGTCCAAACTGGCCAGATATTCCGATGCGGTGTGGGAGAGGATGTTCAACACGAAGGTGGTTTTTTCCTTCAGGCCATATCCGGCCGGCGGGCTTTGGGAAAATTTCCCGGCCACACCCATTTCACAAGGTTCGACAGTCACGATGTTTTCCGGCAGCAAGTAGATACTCACAGGCATGGTGATGTAGGGGATGCGAGCGTCTTGGGCCTGGCGCAGGGGAAAATGCAGCACGATGACGATGGTTTTCCCGCGCCGCAGGATGCGCGGTCTCTCATCGAAATCGAGCACGTGCCCGAGGAGTTCTTTGGGCTGGATGATTTTTTCGAGTTGGGCGAGTTCGGATTCCGTCGGGTCGGTGACGTGAACCCAGCTTTGAGGACCGATGTGATCGGATGTTTTCAGAATCCCTTCGGTTACCTGGTAGACCTTAATCACGAGAGACACCTCTGGGAGAATGTGGACTCGCGTTTCGAATCGCGCGGTCAACGTCCACTTTTATTGGTGATAGAACGCAGTCCGGCCGTGATTATACTTCGCTTGCTGAATGGAACGTCTTGGTAATATGTGCTTGGCGGAAGTCCCACTTTGTACTGGATAGGTCGTATCGCTGTATGCGTTCGATGTTGATTGGCGCCTGAGGCTCGCCTACCTTGTAGATCACGTCGTCTCGTTCGTGGCGGTGAAAAGCCATGCTTCTGCCTCATCGATATCGCGAAAGACCTGCACCTCAGGCAACGTATCGGCGACGCCGGCGATGTACATGCGGGAAAATCCGAAATGCAAGTCGGAACCCGTCACAATGGCAATGCGGTACTCTCCAAGGCGGTCGGCGTACATATTTTCCTGCTCGAGGAAACGATTGAGTCCTTCGGTGGTGTGCACGTGTTTTTCGACGGAGCGGAAATCGGAGAGTTCTCGCATATCGGGACGGAAGGCGGGGTCATTCACCAACCTTTTCCGGAAGTCGAGTAAATCGTCATCAGTTAGAATGCCGCTGCCCACGGCCAAGACGAGATTTCTTTCGACGTCGATGCGATAGGAGATTGGCACCGTGTCCTTTTTCCTCTTCATTCCAATATAGGGCGCAATCCCTCATCGACTATCTTACACTACTTTTAGATTCATGCCAGACGGAGATGTAAGGAAGAAAACTTATGCGTGATGTGGTTTAATGGGATACGATTTCGCTGGAAAGGGATGGGAATGGCTTCGATCGAATCTGGTTTGACGATTGCGGGCAGCGCAATTGCGATCAATTTAATGCTGGCCTTGATCAAGATCAGTACAGGCGTTCTGGGGAATTCATATGCGTTGATCGCCGACGGGATCGAATCGACGGCAGATATCTTTTCCTCATTGATCGTTTGGAGCGGGTTGCAGATTTCTTCGAGACCTCCAGACGAAGATCATCCCTACGGTCATGGGAAGGCCGAATCGTTGGCCGGCATGGTCGTTTCGTTGTTCTTGATCGCCGCGGCTATATTCATTGCCGTCCAGAGCATTCGAGAGATTCGTACGCCACACCATGCCCCGGCTTGGTATACGCTGCTCGTATTGGGCATCATCATTACCGTTAAGGAACTGCTCTACCGCAGGATGACCAACGTCGGCAATCGGTTGAACAGCAGCTCGCTGCGTAGCGATGCCTGGCACCATCGTTCGGATGCGCTCACCTCACTCGCCGCTTTCGTCGGGATCAGTATTGCCCTGATCGGTGGAAAAGGCTTCGAGCAGGCGGACGATTGGGCTGCACTGCTGGCCAGTGGGGCGATTCTGTTCAACGGCGTTCGGCTTTTTCTGCCGGCGCTGAACGAGGTCATGGACGCTGCGGCTCCGGAACAGGTGGAACGCCAGATTATCGACCTTGCCGCGAGCGTCGAAGGTGTGGTGGCCATCGAGAAGTGCCGAATCCGCAAGAGTGGCCTGGGATACCTGATGGACATCCACGTCGAGGTGGATGGCGACATTTCTATCCGCGAAGGGCACTACATCGGGCACAGGGTGAAAGATCGCCTCATGCAGTCGAATTTACCCATCGTGGATGTGGTGGTGCACATCGAGCCTGCCGGTGGGGTAGGAACTTGATCCGCTTCCCGTATTGATGCGCTTTTACATGTTAGTTGTTCCAGGATGTCTGAAGTAGAAGAACACTTTCGTACAGCATTGGCATTCCGTCGTCGGGCCGATCAAAAAATAGTGTAATCATCATGCGGTAAGGCTGCCGAAAAAAAGAGACTTCGTCCGTGGTGAAGGGCGAAGTCTCTGTAAAGCTTGGTATCAAGTAAATATTGTCACTCGCATTGACAATATGAAGGTTTCCCGGCTGTATCCGTCCAGGTGCCGCCAGCAGCGATGCAGTCATCCTTTTCGAGATCCTGCGTACAGACGAGGGGAGGCGATTCTTCGATTTCCGGGTCGTTCCATTTCGAGACCTCGCTGGTGTCGCCGCTTTCCTGGTTGTCGACTTTGCGCACGTAGCAGGTGTCGTTGCCGTCCGGATTTTCGATGATCCACCACTCCTCACGGATGTCTTGCGCCACGATCGCAGCCGTCTCGCCAGTCAGGAAGTAACCCAGTACGGGATATTTTTGCGGATCGGGGCCGCGCAGGCACTGCTGGTCTTTGAGCGCTTTCACGAAAGGCAGTGAAGCCTGACCGGCACACAACAGATCCTCGTTCGTGATGAAGAACGAGCGGGTTTCCGAGAACGGACCCATGTTCTGACCCTTCATGGCGGCTACGCGCCAGTAATACCTCGTACATTGCGCCAGCTCGGGAGTCGTCACGTACGTCATTGGGGAGGTTGTGGCTCCCACGAGCGACGTACCGCCGAATTCGGGATCATCTTGCAAGTCGATGTAGTAGCCAGTGGGTAGGCAGGCGGGTTCGCCAGGTTCGTAGTGCAGTTTGAGGATCGTAATGCTGGTTGTATCTCCGTCGTGCGGCGAGACCAACACCGGTGCGATCAATGCCGAAACCGAGCTGCAGAGCGGGCCGGTGAAGAAAACCCGCATGGCCGAATCCGGGCCGTGGACGCCGTCCGTCCAGGCATTGACGGTCCAGTAATACATCGTCGCCGGATCGAGCGGTCCCTGGGGGTATTCGGCATCAGCGGGCGGCCAGGTCGTGTGCAGGCCATCATCGGTATACCCCATTCGCGCCCAACCATATTCCGGATCTGGCGAAATAAGGATGCGGAAAAGCTCCGGGACGCAGCCTCCGGTGTAGCTCCATTGGAACAGTTCGGCCGGGATCGAGCCTTCCGACGGATCCGTACCGAGGTAGGCATAGTGATACGGCGAGATTAACGCCGGTGGGACGAGATCATCAGGCGTGCAGTTGGGGAGTATCGCGATCTCGGGGTAGGCTTCCGCCTGCGCGATCACGATGTTCCCTCCGACCGTTACTTCGACTTCGAGGGGATCGCTGTACATGTTGTAGCCGGATGCCTTCGCTCGAATGGAAATCAGGTGATCGCCAGGGGCGCTCGGCGTCCAGAGCAGCTCGCTGTAGAAGACGTGTCCGTATACGGATCCACCCGATCCATATCCCAGCGGCTGCACCGTGCCGATCGCGTTGCCATCGACCCGCACCTCAAACAGATCGATCCCGCCGAAGCTGTGACCGCTGAAGCGGATCAGATACGGCGCAAGAGGAATAGCGCTGCCTGGCTGGGGGTCGTAGATTTCGTGCATGTATGCAGGGAGATAATTTTGCAGATCTACTTCCGGGACATCAGCCTGTTCAACCTGCTGCGGCAGTTGTTGTTCAATATCGATGTCGGGACCAGGCTGGGGTTGCTGTTCACCACAGGCACTGAGAACGAATACGAGAACCGTGAGCACAAAGTAGTATCTTGACTTCATGGAAACCTCCTCTCGTTTGAACACGGCGACCAGGTTGGGTGCTTAATCCAACCGCCTTCAATAATAACAACGGTCGACGAAGGCAGAATGTGACAGGGACCGTAATTATCTGACTGATTGATGCGTTTTTCATTATCCGCTGCCACACATTTCCACGCGTAACGCGGGCGTTCAGGTAAGATTTGGCTTTGTGCAACGTTTCGACACGCCCACTCGAGTACGTCCAATTCCTATCCGATGACGATGAGCTTTCGGGCTTGTTCCTTGCAAATCCGAAGCGATCGACCGCTGAAGACAGTACGTACATCAGGCGAGATTCTGCAGTGTGGGTTGCCGATGGGATCGTTGGGAGAAGCGAGCCGGAATATCAATTCCGTGTTTGAAGGTGAAGCCGGTTCTTTTGCTTCCGATCAGGTTGTTGATGCGATTGTTGGTTTTTACGCACCCGCTGCTTCGTCCTCCGGATTCCCGAATAACCAGGTCTCGGCCGCTTCGATTTGGCGGAAAACGTGCAGCACGTGCCCTGACGAGGATGTACAAGATTGGTATACTCGCGCCATTCCGAACCCGATGTCCGAGTCGGTGACGATGGCTTCACGGGTGTTCTGCAATTTGTCTGCATGGGCCAGATCGATTGCGATGTATCGATTCACACCATCGACGGTGAATTGGTCTGCCTGGATGGACCGAAAATCGGTGAGGATCCTCATCCCTGAGGACATCTGAGGACTTTCGAGAAGCTCGTTTCGGTAAGTGGCCATATCGTTGTCTTTAACCATTCCTCTGGCGGTGATGACCACAAGGTTATTATCTGCGTCGATGGTATATGAGATCGACATAATCGCGTTCCCTCAAATTTCGAATTCGATAGTGATGAACAAAATTGTACATCCAATTTATCACCATGAAAAATCGTCTTTCCCAGCAAAGTGCGACGGCGGATCTTGGGTGCATATCCGGGTTGCAGGCCGTTTCTGCAGTGGCAGCCATAGTCGATTGGCTCCAAACCTCGTTCCGCGGGGTTCTTATCGAATTTCCCGTCCATTCACTCTTCCATGTATCCATTCATCTCGAACAGACTGAGCAATCGAAAGGGATTCGATAGACGAATCCGATCCGACTGTGCAGAAGAATGGCTTTCGTTACTTAAGACGTTGAATGGATGTTCGATCTCGCTGGCAGTAAACGATTCCCCCTTATCGGAATGATTTCACTTTTCCGATAGGTCAAGCCAATGGCGCGCTTCTTCCATGTCTCGGAAGACTTCGGTCCTTTCATCGATGGAATCACGCATCATTTGGAACATTCGCGCAAATCCATAGGATAAATCATCTGGAGCTACAAATGCCCTTCGGCTCCACACAGTCGAGAATTTCAGACCGGTGAATTCATGTACGGCCTGTGTTGTGATTTCAAGCTTCTGGATGTTGGATAAATAATAAGCTGCCCGTAGGAAGGATCGAGTTCGGGATTGTCCCGCGTTTGTTTTTGATGTGTGATGATATCTTCGTCCGTGACGACACCTTCGATTTTGGTGAAGATTATTTTAGCTTCGTGGTCTATCCAATAAGTTACGGGCACGACTCTGCCCTCCAAGTACCGCTATTGGTGTGATGAATGAATGCGGGGTGACTTTCAAGTGTGTGTGGTTATTCAATCTTAGATGATGTATCGTCGTTCGTGCAATCCTGCCGGACATCCTGCGAGGAAAACGTCTCGACGGTGGCGTACAACTTCATCAAATCTCGGGCATAAGATGCAGTTCGTTTTCGAGCACTCCATAGAAAGGCGCCCTGGCATGCTGTTCGATCCAGGGTTTATGACCGCAACGTTCGAGAAGAATGAACCGGAACTCGGGAAGCACCGTTTCGAGCGGCACACGGACTCCCTCTGCGGGGTGGGAATCGTGATCGCCATGAATGGCGACCACCGGGCATTGAATGCGTGCGGCAGAAGCCAGGAGTTCCCCACTGCGGCGCAATTCGGCCGCTTCCGGCCAGACACCCCGATAGATGTCGACCTGGAAATCGACGATTTCGGACTCGGCGGGCAGCGGATCGAAAGCATCTGCTATAGATAACAATTCTCCGGCGCGTCGAAACACAGACTTTGCCACTTCCTCCTGAGCAGCCATGATCTCCAGCAGTTGAGTCAATTCCCTTCGTTCAGCCGAGGAGAGGCGTTCAAGCCGAGTGGCATGCATGTCGGCGATGTATGCTTCTGTAAAACTTCCGCTGCCGATGAGGATCAGTTTGCAGACCATGCGCGGGAATCTTTCTGCGAACAAGATGCTCAACCAGGCGCCCCAGGAAAAACCGATCAACACGATCGGCAGGTCGGCGTGCTCCGCCAGAACGGCGTGCAGTTCCTCGACCTGGCCGGCAATCGTATTCGCTTGCTGCAGTGGTTCCAGGACGCCCCAATCCGATTCGAGTTCGCGGGCTACCGGCGCCATTTCGCCCGGCGCGCCGGGTCCTCCATGCACGACGACCACACGATAGGGTGCTTTTCCATACCGACGCAGGTTTTTCACCGGCTGCCTCCATTGCCAAAATATCGCTTCGTGCAAAACACCGAGTCCATTATATCGGTATGCCGGTATTTCCTCGCCGTTAACGGCAAAGGAAAAGAACGGCAACTTGTAGCATAACTATCGAAATAATGATTCTCCGGGGTGTTCTGAATTCATGCGGATGATGAGCGAAAATTGCCAGTGGGGGCGCACGGCACACGTGCGTTCGTTACCCGTCAGATTCGAGGGTGTTGGAGTTTCTCCTTGACCTACGAAGCTTATATTAAGCCTCGATCTATTCCACTTCTTTAGTATCTTCTTCGGCGACCAAATTCGCTGTGTCAATACGGTTTTCGTTGAAGTACATAAAGAGCCAGGGATAGCGGATCAACGCTTTATCGAGCCATTTGCGCGCGGTGCGGTACTTTTTCTGATACACTTTTTCGCTGATCTTCAAGAGCCATCCCATGACGTCATTCATCTCTTGAATCTGGCGTTGGGCATTCAGGAATTGTACGGTCGTGCGATCGAGGTATTTTTCCGTTTCCTTGAGCTTTAGAAACCAATCTGTCGTTGTAAATCGCTCTGCGCGCGCGTCGTTATCGGGATCGAGTATGGGGTGCCACTTACGTTCCTCTTGACTCATTTTCCCTCCTCCTGGTTATGCGCGTCAAATGGTAAACAAGCCCCCCTTGCTTCATGTATATTGATATTCCGATTGCACAATGTTCGCCTGAAAATCCTTGGCATGTTTCAAGCTGTGTGTAAATTAAAGGATACCATGGAAAAGTTCCAATTCCAACAGATTCACCATGGTTGTCATACAATCCAATATACGAAAAATCTCCTTTGAGATCAATGGTTATTAGGGGTGATTTTTTTGGACTGCCCGAGGTGAGTGAATCGGAGATCAACGATCTGCCAAATTGCCCTTAAATGCGGGATGCTCTTCCTTTCCGTGTTGCCCGAACGCACATTCGCATTAGAATAGGCGCACATGAACAGTCAGTCGAGAGATACACGAGGAGCATGGTTTCAGCACGGAAGAGGTAGTCATGAGTATGCGTAATTGGCGCCGACTGCGCCAGGTAACCCAGGTGTTGAGTTTGAGTCTGTATCTGTACTTGTTCTTCGCGATACTGCCAGAGCGAACGGCGTTTCCTCTGGCCGATTTGTATTTTCGACTCGATCCCTTGCTCGCCATGGGTGCGATGATAGCTTCCCGATCTTGGATTCCGAAGCTTGTGCTGGCGTTGATCACCATCGGGTTTACACTGCTGTTCGTGAGGATCTGGTGTGGATGGTTTTGTCCCTTGGGCACGATTCTGGAGTGGTTTCGCATTCGATCGCCCAAAAAGCGCAGGCAGCAGCCATCCGCGGATTGGCGAAAGGTGGGAAGAATTTTGCTACTGGTGATGCTGGTGGCGGCGCTGCTGGGCAATCTGTCTTTGTTCATCCTGGATCCCCTGACGCTGCTCACGCGTTCCATGTCCACGGTCTTCCTGCCCGCCTTCGACAAGGGAGTCACCGCAATCGAAGAGACCCTGTATAAGCTGCCTGGGTTGCGGCCGGCGGTAAATGAACTCGAGCGGCTGCTGCGAGGTCGAATATTGCCCGTTGAGCCCCAGGTTTTCACGTCGAGCTTCCTGATTGCCCTTATATTCTTCACTATTCTCGCTTTGAATGTGTTTGCAGAACGTTTCTGGTGCCGCTACCTCTGTCCTCTGGGCGCTTTATTGGGCTTTCTTTCCAAAATATCGATCTTCCGTCCGTTCATCGGCGAATCGTGCAAAGCCTGCGCACGCTGTTCGCGCGTCTGCCAGTTGGATGCCATCCGCGACGAACCGAAGTATGAGATCGCCCCTGCGGATTGCACGCTCTGCCTGGATTGTTTTACCGCTTGTCCTGCAAATGACATACGTCTCCGGCCGACGGTCAGCGTCGACGCGCTGCGTCCCTACGATCCGGCGCGTCGGGAGGTTCTGATGGCGATGGCGGCCGGGGCGATGGGCGTGGCGGTGCTGAAAAGCGGAATACGAAGCAAGGATCGCCATCCATTTTTACTGCGTCCACCGGGTGTCGGGACGGAGGACGTGTTCCTGGCGCATTGCCTGCGCTGCAGCGAATGCATCCGCGTTTGCCCAACTTCCGGTTTGCAGCCCGTGCTTGCGGAGGCGGGTGCGGAGGGCTTTTGGACGCCGCGTCTGGTGCCGCGCCTGGGATATTGCAATTACGGCTGCAACGCTTGCGGCCAGTCGTGTCCCTCGGGCGCCATTCCGGCCCTCGAACTGGAAGACAAACGCCGGGCGGTGATCGGGACCGCCAACATCGACAAGGATTTATGTCTGCCCTGGTCGAAAGGGGTACCATGCATCGTGTGTGAAGAAATGTGCCCCATTCCGGAAAAAGCCGTCAAACTTGAGGAAGCGACGGTCATCAACGCTGATGGTGAAAGTGTGACTGTGCAGCGTCCATCCGTCCTCGACCACCTGTGCATCGGCTGCGGGATTTGCGAATACAAGTGCCCCGCGCAGGGAGGCGCGGCGATACGCGTCCGCCGTCAGGCGTAACCCTGGGTTTGCCGTTCACGAGCGCGCTTGTGCTGAAACGCAGAGGCGGCTCGCAACTGCGGTCATCCATCGATGGGTTGGCAATTGGGGCAGATGAAACTGCTCGTGCTCCCCGTCTTGATCTTTACGATCTCGGTCTTGCACACGGGGCAAGGCTGCCCTTCCTTGTATCCGACGAGAATGTCGTCCATCGTGAAGCCCCCTTTTTCCCCATGCAGGTTGACTTCATAGAATGCACCTCCCTTGTCGATGCCGGGTTGGAGACCGGCGTGGATGGATTCCGCCAGGCGTTCGATTTCGTCCTGTGACAAGGTATTCAAGGTGCGCAGCGGATGGAGTTTGGCGAGAAAGAGGATGTCGTGCACGTACGCATTGCCGATTCCCGCGATCGAAGTCTGGTCGAGAAGGAACGATTTTACCCGCGCTTTGCGCTTGGCAATGATCTGCCGTAGATCCTGCGCCGTGAGGTCGATGGCCTGAGGACCAAGCTTTGCAGTCATCTTGTGGTCCTGGAGGCTGTCGCTCGGCATGTAGTGGGCGTAACCAAACCACCAGAAGTTGATCGACAGGCAGGTATCGTCGTCGAAGCGAAAACTCAATCTGCGCTTCTCCGGCAGGTCGTCGCAAGGCGTGAGCAAGATTTCGCCTCCCATACCCAGGTTGAGCAGCAGCCACCCCTGATCGGTTTCGACGAAGATCCATTTTCCCCGGCTGCTGACGTCGTATATCGTGGCCCCTGTCAACGCCCGGACAAACTCCTTTTCAGGGACGTTCAGCGACTTGGGTTGAAGGATTTCGATATGTTGGATGGTCTTGTCGACCAAAGTGTCTTTCATCTCTTTCGATCTTGCGGTAATTTCCGGCAGCTCCGGCACATGCCGCTCCTTTGAATCATCGACTCGCTCGACGGTAAGTTTTCTCGACCCATCATAGAACAAATGTTTGATTTGTCAATACATCGATGCCCTTCATGTGGATGCAACTTTGAAGCAGACTAAAGCGTATAGCCTAATGAAGAACGGTCGATCCGCTACGCGTTTGTCGCCCGAAGTCTCGGAGTAAAGATGATCGAGCACAGGCGGTGGCGAGCGTTCGCTCGAGCGCGCAGGTGAGATGAAACGTCGTGTTTTCACAATATAATTGGAAAGACGCAGCGTGACTCAGCGAAGCGAGTACTTGATTTTCCACCTGTCTGGTGATCGATCCTGATGAACCTGCGATGGGTGAACTCCATAGGAGGATGATTATGCGTGACAAGGGACAACTCTGGCTGGGGGGTGTGCTGATCTTTCTGGGTCTGCTTATTTTATTGGACAACATCTTCGTCGATATTGCCTTTGGCGCACTCTTCTGGCCATTGGTGTTTATCCTCGTCGGCGTGTTGATCATCGTACGTCCGCGCATGGTCAGCCCGGAGACCGACGTCAACGTGCGTTTGTTTGGAGACACCCGCCAGATGGGAGAGTGGGATGCACATGACGTGGAGTACTGGTCTTTCATCGGGGACGTTAAAATGGACCTGCGTGAAGCCAACGTGCCCGCCGGAGAAACCGTCGTGAAACTGTACGGTTTCATTGCCGATCTCAAGATACGCCTCCCGGAAGACGTCGCGGTTTCCGTCGATAACATCGCACTCATAACGGAATCGAAAATATTTGGGAAGAAAATGGGCGGCTTGCTCACCCCGATCGATTGGAAGAGCGATGATTACGATGGCGCCAAGAAAAAGCTGAACATCGAGATGGTTAATTTCATCGGTGGTGTTACACTGTTCCGCGGCTGAGTTCGTTCGTGGAGAACAGCCAACCGCGTGTCCGAGAGTCCGTGGAACAGCACTGTGCGAGGCAGATAAGAAACGCAGGACGGTAAAGTTGGGTTATAAAAGGTAGATTGATGTCGGGAACATCAAGCGTGAGGCGTTTTTCGATTTACAGATCTCAACGTGTTGGAGGAGGATACGATGGCCGATCAAAGCTTTGATGAAAAAGAAGTTCAGAAAAGGGAAGAAAAAGGTGTGGACGAGAAGGATCGTCAGGACACCGTGAGTTCGTTGTCGTTTGCCGCGTTCTTGATCTGGGCCGGCGTGGTGCTGCTGTTGAATAACACCGGACATTTGCCCGTACTCACGGACTTCATCGCCCGCCTCAATCTGCCGACGAGCGAATTGCCTTTCGAAATCCCTTTTATCGATACCGAAGGTTGGCGGGTGTTCTTCCTCGGTGCGGGATTGCTCGTGCTGATCGAGATCCTCATTCGCCTCGTCGTGCCGATGTATCGAAGACCCATTGTGGGGAGCATCATCTGGGCCGCCATTCTGTTCGGCTTGGCCTTGGGCACCTGGCAGGTGATCTTGCCGATGGCGGTCATTGTCGCAGGGCTGGCGATTCTGCTGCGCGGCTTGATACGTTGACGAGCATCGTTCGAGTAGACGAATAACGTACTTCGCTGGGTATCTGGCCTTTCCACTACGGGGGAAAAAGGGCCGGCATCAAAGCGTATTGTTCCGATTCTGGTCGAAGACATAGGGGAGGGTTTTTCGTTTGTGCTCGTTGAGGACATCAACGGGCGAAATGAAAGCCAGGCACGCTCGGCAGGGCGGTGTTGGTCTACAGTGAGCGACGGAGATTGCTGCGGCTATCGCCGTTGCTTCGTTTTCTTTTAAGGATGGCGGATGTAAGTCGGCGGTAATTGATTAAGGAAACGTTAAGCATGTTGTGGCATACTATAGATGCGATCAATTCACCTTCGTGCCAGAAGCCTATCCTTGCGTATTAGTCAAGTTCTGTGAGTTGTTGGGTTTATGTCTCGCTGAACGATGAGGAGAGACGCAAGTATGGGCTGTTGTGAGGTGAATGGCGCGAATGGAGAGGAGGAGTTCAAATCGATACCTTGAATTCTAAAACCGCGAATAGCAGCAGCACTCGTGCACGAAATTCCCTTACGGCAGAGTCGGAAGCAGTCGAACTTCTCATCGATCTCGGGATGGAGAAGGGCTACGTCAATCTCGACGACATTCTCGCCGCGATTCCCCAGGCGGAAGAGAACGTCGATCTGCTGGACGAGTTGTTCAACGCGCTTCTTGCCGCGGGCATTCCCTACTCGAATAACGGCTACATTGCCGGGAATCACGATGTGCAGGAATCCGATGTCGAAGCGGCGACGAAGATTGCCCGGAATGAGGATACGGAAGAGGAGTTCCAAAACCAGCGCACCATCGATGCGGCCGATGCAGGTGACAGCATCGGTACGTATCTCAGCCAGGCGGCACGCGTTCCTCTGCTCACGCGTGAGGAGGAGGTCCTCCTCGCCAAACGCATCGAGCGCGGCCGCGATGCGAGCTGCAAACTTGCAAAAGCGAATGGTTCGGCGAAGAAGCGTGCCGATTTGAGGTGCCTGGTCGAGGACGGTGTGGCTGCACGCGAGCATCTGATCCTGGCGAACGTACGCCTCGTTTTCAGCGTGGCCAAGAAATACTGCGGACGAGGTATGCCGTTGATGGACTTGGTGCAAGAAGGCCACATTGGATTGATGCGCGCGGCGAAGAAATTCGATTACAAACGGGGCTATAAATTTTCGACCTATGCGACGTGGTGGATCCGGCAAGCGATTACCCGCTCCGTGGCGGATCAGGGCCGGACGATTCGACTGCCGGTGCACATGGGCGAGCGAATCAGCAAAATGTACCGCGTGCGTCACAGCTTGATACAATCCCTGGGACGGCTTCCGCGAACGGAAGAGCTGGCGGAAGCCCTGGGGGACAAAACCGAGAACGTCGCCAAGATGTTGCGATTTTCGAAGCATACTTTGTCCCTCGAGCTGCCGGTCGGAGAAGATGATGACGCCGTGCTTGGCGATTTCATCGAAGATGAAGAAGCGCCGCCGCCGGAAGATAAGACCGGACAGGTTCTGCTCAGGGAGCGCATGAAGGATCTTCTGGATACGCTGCCACCGCGCGAAGTGCGCGTTCTGCAATTGCGCTTCGGCCTGTACGGCACGCGTCAGCATACGTTAAATGAAGTCGGCCAGAAGATGGGCATCACGCGCGAGCGTGTGCGCCAGATTCAGGCGCAAGCCATCCGCCGCTTGCGGAAAAATTCACTGCGGCGGGAGTGGGTCGATTACGTTAGGGCGTAAAAAACCTGCTCGAAGATTTGATCGATACCGGAAGCACCCGCCAGGGTGCTTCCTTAATATATATGAGATCCGGCGTCGAGTGAGAAATCCGGAGATGTTTGTTAGATGCTTGCAGGGGCAGGTTTAAAATCTGCCCCTATTCCATACGCGGCGATCCATCCCATAGTTTGGCGGTCGCCCAGCGTTTGTCCTCGCACGGAACGGCCAGGCTCTCATCCGCCAATTTCTGCAACGCTTTATCGGTTTCCTTGATGCGCCAGCGGAACAGACGGCCAATGTCTTGCGCCGTCGCAGCGCCGACCGAGTCGAGATAGCGGCACGCGAGTGTGGTGCGTGCATCTGCGAGTGTGATCGGTCTGGCTTGTGATGCTACGTTCGTGAACCAGCGGTCGAAGAGTTCGTAAATGAAGGCATAGCGCCAGGCGCCAGCTTCGGCGATGCCGATGGGCACGACCCACAACCCGCGCTGCAGATCGGCGATGGCTTTATTGAAACGAGATTTCGATTGACCGGCGCTGAGGTGAGCCAGCCTGCGCAGCTGAATCGTGTGTTGAGGCCCGTTCCTCAACAATGCTTCCGCCACGCGGTACGCCTCGTAGGTCAAATGCCCATCTTCGTACGCCAGACGGTAGTCATCGATTTCCGCGACGCGGTCGGAGAGGGCGTAGAAAACGGGAATGACCTCGAGACTGACCAGCGTGGCTTTGCCGCGCAGCAGCTTTCCGTAATACCACTGACGTTTGTCCAGCATCTGGTCTTTCCAGCTCCAGGTGATGTGGCCCGGATCGTCGTGCTCGTCGGCCACGGGACGGTCGCCCGCCACCGCAGTCCACAGACTGGGGAGATCGAACGATTGGATCGGCCAGAGCGTCGCGAATCCGCGCGCTTCGACGAATGCAAGCGCATCGTCAAGGGTTTGGAGGCGGGTACCCGGCGCAGTTTTGTAAGTCCGGGCGCGGTAGGTCTGTAAGGATTTATCCGGAACGCGTGTCATGATGGTCCTATTCTACCCGTTTGCCATTTTAAAGAGGTTGAAAATCCACTTTCGAAAACACGTTCATTACGAATACTCGCTGCTCGATGAAGAATCCACACTCAAAGACTGTTCTGCCGGCAATTCTTGCTTGGAGAGATTCTGATAGAGAGATGTGTTTTTAATTCCCTTGATCGTGACCGGGTATACTCGTAGAATGGGTCCGATTGAGGGAGTGTTGTCGTGACAGAGAGGGATAACAAACGCTGGCTGCTGCGTTCGAAGATACATAAAGCCACCGTGACGTCTGCCGATCCGGACTACGTGGGCAGCATCACGATCGATTTGGATTTGATGGACCGGGTCGGCATCTGGCCGGGCGAGAAGGTCATGGTCGTCAGCAACGCGACGGGGGCGCGGTTGGAGACCTATGCCATTTCCGGTGTGCGCGGTTCGGGAGAGATCTGCATGAACGGCGGTGCGGCCCATTTGATTAAACCCGGTGAGGAGATCATTATCATGGGTTTCGCGTTGGCCTCAGAACCGATCGAACCGCGGATCATACTCGTGGACGCCGAGAATCGATACGTGAGGGATTTGTAGCCGGTTTGCTGTTCGATGATGTGGGGGAACGATCCAAAGGTTGCTTCCACGATTTAATATCGAATAATCGACCCTCGTTCCGTGTGAGTGAATCGTTGCCTGCGAGACAATCACAGCCTGTGGACGACTGGCCGGCCGTGGGAGTTGGTTTCTTGCTTTCGCGTAATTGCCGCGCTATGATGGATCCGACGTGGATGAGCCAGAACTGATTCGCTACGCCCAGCAGGGCGATTTGGATGCCTTCAATCGTTTGATCCAGATCTACGAGCGGCAGGTTTTTAATCTTGCCTGGCGCATCATGGGGGATTCGGATTCGGCTGCGGATGCAACCCAGGAAGCGTTCATCTCGGCATACAAGGCCGTCGTCCGCTTTCGCGGCGGTTCGTTCCGTTCGTGGATGATGCGCATCGTCACCAACGCTTGTTACGACGAACTGCGCCGGCGAAAACGGCGGCCGGCTGGTTCCCTGGAGAAATTGTTCGACGAAGTAGGCGTGCCTGAACCGGACGATCCGGGTGACCTGATCCACAAACCGGAAGACCCCGAAACGGCGACCGAGCGCGCCGAGTTGTCGAACGCCATCCAGGATTGCCTCAATCGTTTGCCCGACGATTTCCGGGTGGTCGCCGTACTGGCCGACGTCCAGGGCTATGAGTACGGCGAAGTGGCGCAAGTTATCGGAAAACCGTTGGGTACGGTAAAGAGTCGTCTGGCGAGGGCGCGGGCACGCTTGCGGGAGTGCCTGCAGCGTCACCGGGAACTTTTACCGGCGACATACCGTCTGGAAGATGAGTCGCCATGAACGAGATGAACGTCAGTAAACTTTCGAAGCAAGACCTCGAGAGGCTGTCTGCCTATGTAGACGGCGAGTTAGACGCCAGGCAAACTGCCCAGGTGGAAGCACGCCTCGAAAGGGACGAGTTGTTCCGGGAGGCACTGGCGGAACTGCGTCAGACCGCCCACTGGCTGCGTTCCATGCCGCAGGTCGCTCCACCGAGGCGATTCCGCCTCACGCCTGAAATGGTCGAACGGCGTCCGGCCGACCGCGCCTATCCGTTTCTGAAATTGGCCAGCGCAGTGGCTGTGACCGCGTTTGTGTTCGTGATCGGGATCGATGCTTTCAGGTCGACTCACGAATGGAAAGCCCTTCCGGCCAATCTGGCCCAACGTTCGGCCGCCGAGGCGCCGGGAGCAGCAGCGGATACGGGTGAGGCGGAGGAATATGCCGCTGAAGAATCCATGGTGGAGGCACTGGAAGCCGCCGCACCACTGGCGGAACCTGCGGAGGAGGCGACCGAGCAGAGGTTCGCAGCGGAAGCGGAGGCGGACCAGCAGACGCAGCAACCTGAAGCCGAAATGCCGGCGGAAGAATCGGAGGGGCAGCCGGAAATGCCGCTGGAAGAATCTCCCGCAATCGGAAAAACCTCACAGGGAGCCGATAACCTCGGGGGAACGGGGGTTGAAGAAGCCGGCGGAGAGCCGCCGGCTGAAGCGGAGGCCGCCCCGACTGTGACGGCTCCCATCGAAAATGAGGGGACGCTGGTTGGAGAGGAAGCGCCGGAGAGAGGATCGTCGGTTCGCCAGGTCGAACCGATCCGCCTGCTCGAATTCGGGCTGGCGCTTCTGTGCATCGTGCTGATCAGCGCAACGCTGCTGATGCGTGTATCTTCCCGGTGAACGATCCGTCCGCGATTCGATTCTGTGTGTTGTGCGGCGCGCAAACGAAGCTGCAGGAGCGTTTCGGCCGTTTACGTCCGGTTTGTACTTCTTGCGGTCATATCCATTTCCAGGAGCCAAAAGTGGCCGCCGCCGTCATCTTGGAGCGGGAAGGGAGGATCTTACTCGTGCGCCGCGTGAACGAGCCGCAGCAGGGGAAATGGTCCTTGCCGGCCGGTTTCATCGATGCCGGTGAGGATCCCAAAGAGGCCGCAGTGCGAGAGGTATATGAAGAGACCGGCTTGCGGGTTCGTGTCACAGAATTGCTCGACGTGATCGGCGGGCGGGAATATCCCAACGGAGCCGACATCGTCATCTTGTACTCCGGCGTGATCGAAGGGGGAGAACTGGCCGCCGCAGACGATGCAGATGCGGCAGCGTTTTTTGACTACGAGGCGTTGCCGGCGATAGCCTTTAAATCGACGCAAAAGGCGATCGAAAATCGGCAGCGGTAGCCTTGAATCGAAGGTTCGTTTCATTCGATTTCGGATAGGGGGAAAATCGTCTTTGCAGCCGTTTAGACCATCGGGCGTCCGTCACGTGCAGAAGGAAGGAAGGTATAATGAACACTCGTTCGGGCGGTGGAACGCGGTTTCATCTCCCGCACGCATGCTCGAGATCAGCGCAGTTCGAGCAGACCCATGATGGGCAGATGCCAGTTTTACTGCGTCGTTATTGGTTCGAGAGGGTAACATGGAAATCGATGTGTTCACCTTGTTTCCGGAGGTGATGCAGCCGTATCTGCAGTCAAGCGTGTTGGGTAAAGCGCAGGACAGCGGTCTGCTCTCGGTTCGCCTGCACGATATTCGCCAGTACGCGGCCGATCGCCACAACACCACCGACGAAGAGCCATACGGCGGTGGCGGCGGCATGATCATGAAACCGGAGCCGGTATTTGCGGCCGTGGAAGACGTACTGGGGAAAGAGATCGATTCGATCTCCATCATCCTGCTCACCCCGCAAGGAAGGGTGTTCGATCAGCGTACGGCGAAGGAGCTTTCGCATCACAATCACATCGCGTTGATCTGCGGACGATATGAGGGCGTCGACGAGCGCATCCGCGAACACCTCGTCACAGACGAAATCTCCATCGGCGATTACGTGCTTACCGGCGGGGAACTACCGGCGCTCGTGGTCATCGACGCTGTTGCACGCTGGCTTCCGGGGGTGCTCGGTGACCGGAGCGCCACGCACAAGGACTCACACGCCAACGGCCTTCTCGAATATCCACATTACACTCGACCTGCCGCGTTTCGAGGTTGGAAGGTTCCGGATGTGTTGCTCTCCGGTGATCACGCCCGCATTGCCGCATGGCGCCGCGCAGAGTCGTTGAAGCGAACTGCCGAACGCCGGCCCGATCTGCTCGAACGAGCCGAACTCGATGATGAGGACCATAAAAAATTGTCTCAGGGGGATGAAAACGATGAATAGCATGTTGAACATAAGACCAATGGAGGAACGCGTGGAACGGAGCTCTTCGGTGTGGAATGGTGTCCGTATCACTCTCTTCTTGCTGGCCGCAATGGCGATTGGCGCCTGTCAGCCGCCGCAGGACGTCGATTTGCCGCTTACGATCGACGGTTCGAAAACGGCGACGCCGATCGTCGAACCGACGCCGGAACCACCGCCTCCGAAAACCCTTTTTGTCTGTCTGAACCAGGAGCCCGCTTCGCTCTACATTTACAACCCACTGTATTTCAGTGGAGATTCCAGCGGGGAAGCGGATGCCGTTCTCCAGGCACTGTATGATGGACCGATCGACATCGTCGATTACCAGCCTGAAGCGGTCATTCTGGACGGCCTGCCGAATCTCGCCCGAGGGGAAGATGCCCGCCTGGAAGAAGTTGCGGTACACACCGGAGAACTCTATTACAATCCGAAAACCATGCAGCCGGAGGTCCTCGCATACGGCAAGGAGTATCTTCCCTCCGGATGTGCGGGATCGGATTGTCTGCTTACCTACACCGGCGGCGAGGTCTTCATGCCGCGCATGATCGTCGAATTTCATCTGCTGCCCGGTTTGACCTGGTCGGACGGTTCTCCGCTGACGGCGCAGGATTCGGTCTACTCCTTCGAACTCGATCGCAACGCCGACACGAACTCGATCAAATATCTGGTGGATCGCACCCACTCCTACGAGGCGCTGGACGACGACTTGAGTGTCCGTTGGACGGGAATTCCCGGCTTCATCGACGCCGAATACAAGACGAACTTCTGGTCCCCTTTGCCGAAGCACGTTCTCGAGAGTTTCACGCCCGAAGAACTACTAACAGCAGATGCCGCCAATAAAGACATCCTGGGATGGGGCCCCTATCAAATCGATTCGTGGTCCGCAGGCCAGCAGATCGTGATGACACCCAACCCGTACTATTTTCGTGCTTCCGAAGGGCTGCCCAAGTTCGATCGCCTGATCTTCCGCTTCCTGGGGGCGGATGGGAACGCGGCCATCCAACAGTTGCTTACCGGAGAATGCGATATCCTCGACGAATCCCTGATCCCGGACCAGGCGCTGCCTTCGCTGATCGATCTGCAGCAGTCTGGTGAGCTGTCGATCGTGGACGGGCCCGGTTTGTATCTCTTCCGGATGGACTTCAATCTATCTCCCGTGGGGCAGGAATTCGATAAGGGTCTCTTTGCCGACGCGCGCACGCGGCAGGCCATCGCGGGCTGTATCGATCGTGAAAGCCTCGTGCAGGATATCTTTTACGGTCTCGCATCCATCTCCAATACCTACCTCTCACCTGATTATCCGGCCTATGCCGGCGATCTTGATTTCGTCGCCTACGACGTTGAAGCCGCTCAAGCGACCCTCGACGCATTGGGATGGATCGATACTGACGGCCTGCCCGAGACCGCCAGAGTGGCGCAAGGTGTGCCCGGGGTGTCTTTCGGAACACCGCTTTCCTTCAGTTACAGGACGACTGCGGGTGTCTTCAACGAGGCGCTGGCCGAGTACATCCAGGCGGAGCTCTCCGTTTGCGGCGTCGAGATGACGATCGAATACGAAGATGCTTCCACGTTTACCGCCCCATGGCCCGACGGACCGATTTTCGGCCGCGGTTTCCAAACGGTCGGCTGGGCCTGGTTGGACTGGTGGACCCCGCCGTGCGAGATGTTCGCCGGGCGAGAGATTCCCTCCGCCACGTATGAGAATGGCAGCAATGCCAGTGGCTTCGACAATCTGCAATATAATGCCGCATGTGAGCAAATCTTGTTGGGAGCACCGGAAACGCAAACCTATCAAGATGCCGTCTTGCTTACCCAACAAGTGTTTGCACAGGAAATACCCGCCGTTCCACTCGCCATTCCGGCGCGGATAATGGTGGCCAACACCGATGTTTGTGGATTCGACTTCGTGCCCCTGGCGGACAGCGGCTTGTGGAACATCGAATCAATAGATTCGGGGGACGGTTGCGATAGTGAATCTTGAGTGATCCAATATGTCTGTACTTTTATTTTGAGCCGAAATGCGATAAAATCCGCGGGGTTTAATTGTATGACAAATATCAACGAATTACAGATTGCATGGTAAAATAACAAACGTTCTTAAGACCTGTACAACACTTCCAAAAGAGAGAAGTTACTATTCGAAGATATCGTTTGAATGCGCTTTGAAAACCGATATAATAATTTCAAAGGTTTGCTTCATTAAAAACCCATGTTCCCAGTTACAGGATGCAACAGGAAACGGACATAGCCAGAAAATATTCAGGAAGAGGTCACATTGGCAAATAAACTCCTCGAAGTCAAAGATCTAGTGACCCGATTTTACACACCCGAGGGTGTGGTTCACGCTGTCAACGGAATGTCGTTCAACTTAGATGAGGGGGAAACGCTCGGAATTGTTGGAGAGAGCGGGTGTGGAAAGAGTGTTTCTGTGCTTTCCATTTTGCGGTTGATTCCCAATCCGCCAGGTAAAATTGAACAGGGCGAAGCCATCTTCCTGGGCAGGGACTTACTGCAACTCCCAATCGATGAATTGCGACAAGTGCGGGGGAAGGAAATCGGGATGATCTTCCAAGACCCGATGACGTCGCTCAATCCTGTGATGACCATCGAGCACCAGTTGGCCGAGCCGATGCTCGAACACATGGGGATGTCAAAGCGTGATGCACGCGATCGGATCATCGAACTGCTTCAAATGGTGGGCATTCCCAACCCTGCGGAGCGAATCACGGAATATCCGCATCAATTTTCAGGCGGCATGCGCCAGCGGGCGATGATCGCCATGGCGCTGTCGTGCAACCCCAAGATTCTCATCGCAGATGAGCCCACAACGGCGCTCGATGTGACCATCCAAGCCCAGATTGTGGATCTGGTCAACCAGCTCCAAGACAAATTGGGCATGGCAATCATCTGGATCACCCACGATCTGGGTGTAGTGGCTCGCCTGGTGGATCGCGTTGTGGTGATGTATGCCGGCTATCCGGTCGAAAGAGCGTCCGTAAAGGATACGTACGGCAACCCACGTCATCCATATACGATTTCACTGCTGCGGTCTTTACCCAGGATTGATGAACAGCGGGAGGATCGTCTGGAGAATATCGAAGGACGGCCTCCCGATTTGTTTGAGGAACCGGATTTCTGTCCTTTTGCTCCACGCTGCCCCTTCGTGCAGGACAAATGTTGGCAGGAAAATCCCGGTATGCGTTCGGTCGGTGAAAACCACGAGATCGCTTGCTGGTTTGACGTTACCAAAGACGATTTGTAATCCGGGACGTTTGGGAGAATCGACGAGTGAAGGCAAATTCGAATACAGCGAAGAAAAGCAACGAAGTCATCATCCGAGTCGAGAACTTGAAGAAGTACTTCCCAATCGAGCGAGGCTTATTCCGCCGTCAGGTCGGCGCAGTGCAGGCCGTTGACGGCATCTCGTTCGAGATTCGCCGCGGAGAGACGTTGGGATTGGTGGGCGAAAGTGGGTGTGGAAAATCTACCACCGGCCGCACCATGCTGCGCTTGTACGAGCCCACGGAGGGGAAAGTCTTCTTCGGAGATGTGGAAGTAACCGCATTATCTCGCAATGAAATTCGCAGCTTTCGACCCCACATGCAGATGATTTTCCAGGACCCCTATGCGTCCCTCAACCCGCGCATGACGGTAGGCGAGCTGATCGGCGAGCCGCTGCTCATTCATACACCTATGACTTCGAGTGAACGCAACGAAAAAGTGGCGGAATTGCTTGAACTTGTGGGGTTGAATCCGCGTTTCTCGGTGCGTTACCCACATGAGTTCTCCGGCGGGCAAAGACAACGCATCGGAGTCGCTCGGGCATTGGCGCTCAGCCCTGAATTTGTGGTCGCCGACGAACCGATTTCCGCTTTGGACGTGTCAGTCCAGGCACAGGTGGTCAATCTGCTTGAAGACCTTCAAGACAAGTTCAGCTTTACCTACCTCTTCATTGCCCACGACTTGAGTATGGTTCGGCATATTGCCAACCGTGTTGCTGTGATGTATCTGGGGAAGTTGGTGGAAATTGCCAAAGGTAAGGACTTGTACTCAAATCCACTGCATCCCTATACGCAAGCCTTGTTGTCGGCTGTACCCATCCCGGATCCAGTTATCGAGGAGACTCGTTCCAGGATCATTCTCTCCGGTGATGTGCCCAGCCCTGTTTCGCCTCCATCCGGTTGCCGCTTTCATACACGTTGCCCGATTGCTGAAAAAATCTGCTCTGAGGAAGAACCTCTACTCAGACAATTAGAACCTGACCACTGGGTTGCCTGTCATTTGGCATAGGCACAACCCCGATCGTAGAGATCGAAAGGAGGTGATGGTATCGGGGTGATAGGAATGACTGCAGGTTTAGGAGTATCCGTACAAATTAACACTCGTAACATGTTGTTCCTCATAACGAACTCTGAAGGAGGAGAAAATGTCGAGAAAGCACCTTTTTTGGACTTTAGTCTTGCTTGCTGCGCTTAGTGTGTTCGTAGCAGGATGTGCCAAGCAAGCAGTTGAGACCGTAATAGTCGGTGGTGAGGTCGTTGTTGTGACGGCCACTCCCAAGCCGGGCGAAGAGCCCTGCGACAACCCCTTCCTGGGAAGCTGCAAGCTTGACGGGAACGGCATCCCACCCGATTTCTTCTCGGATGTACACGTGCGCAAAGGTTTCAATTACTGCTTTGACTGGGATACGTTCATCCGAGATGCCTGGGCCGGTGAAGCCATTCAGAACGTCGGCTATCTGATCCCCGGCATGGTTGGCTATGAGCCGGACGGCCCGCACTACACTTACGATCTTGATAAGTGTGCCGAAGAGCTCTCCCTGGCTTGGGACGGCGCGGTGGCGGAGAACGGCTTCCGCATGCAGATCGCCTACAACACGGGTAACATGGAACGCCAGACGGCGGCCGAGATTCTGCAGGCCAATCTGAGTGAAGTCGACGAGCGCTACATCGTCGAGATCATCGGACTTCCGTGGCCGTCATTCCTGGAGAACTACCGCAACAGCCGTATCCCCGTGAACATCTCGGGCTGGCAGGAAGACCTTCACGACCCGCACAACTGGGCGCAGCCATTCTTGGTGGGCACGTATGCCAGCCGCCAGAATCTGCCGGAAGATCTGCTGGCGCAGCTCAAAGAGTTGGTCACCAAGGGCGTTTCCGCCACAACGGATGCGGCGCGTGCAGAGGCTTACCACGAGCTGAACCAGATCGATTACGACCAGGCAATTGCCATCCGCCTGGTGGTTCCCACCGGACGAGCCTGGATGCAGAAGTGGGTTGAAGGATATTACTACAACCCAATCCAGGATCTTGCTGCCCGTTGGAAATCGCTCTCGAAGACCTCTGCTGCAGCTGACCCGACGACCATCACCTACGCAACGATCGGTGATGTGGACACGCTGGACCCGGCTTGGAACTACGAGAACTTCGGTGACAACGTGATCCTCAACACCTACGAGCAGTTGGTGACCTACGATGGCAAGTCGGCGACCACCTTCGTGCCGCTCTTGGCGGAAGAGTACAGCATCTCCGACGACGGCATGACCTACACCTTCAAGATCCGCGACGGTGTGAAGTTCCACGAAGGCCAGGACCTGACGGCCTCCGACGTGGAATACACCTTCGAGCGCGGCATCCTCCAGGGTGGAACCTGGTCACCGCAGTGGCTATTCACTGAGCCGTTCTTCGGCACCGGTGTCTACGACATCGCCGAACTGGTGGATCCCTCTGGCGCGCTGGATGATGCGCCGGAAGATCTTCAGGCTGCGGACTCCGCTGCCCTGATGGCGGCTTGTGAACAGATCACGGGTCAGATCGAATCCGATGATGCTGCGGGCACCGTCACCATGACATTGTCGCAGCCATGGGCTCCCTTCCTGGCCACACTGGCACAGAGCTGGGGATCCATCCTCGATAAAGACTGGGCTATCGAAAACGGGACCTGGGATGGTGATTGTGCAACCTGGCAGGATTACTACGGTATCGACTCGGCAACCTCACCGATCCGCGACGTCGTCAACGGGACCGGCCCCTACATGCTCGATCACTGGGAACCGGGCGTGGAAGTCGTCGTAACCAGGTTCGATGGTTACTGGGGTGACGCACCGGCCCTCGAGCGCGCGGTTTGGGCGGAAGTAGACGAGTGGGGCACACGCTTCGCCATGGCGAAAGCCGGCGATGCCGATCTGGTTTACGTGCCTCGCGAGTTCGTCGATCAGGTCACACCGTACGCGGCGACAGTATGTCCGTGGGATTCTGCCCAGCAAGTTCACGTCTGTGAAGATGTGGCAGGCGCTGAAGATCAACCGCTGATCGTTTATTACGGTCATCCGACGACCTATCGCGCTGACGTATTCTTCGTTTGGGACGTGGCTCACTGATCGAGTAGTTGGTTCAATCTACCTGCAGGGGATATTATCCCCTGCAGGTTCTCCTTTCGCAGGAGGTGACATGTCGACATATATCCTGAGACGGGTTTTACTTCTTCCGTTGTTGTTGATCGGGACGACGATTTTGATCTTTGGGATGCTCTCTTTTCTGACCCCGACAGAGCGGAGCGCGCTTTGGGTTCAGAATATTCCCAGGAACGAACGCCAGGTTGAAGGCATTATCCGGAAGTACGGCCTGGATAAGCCGATTTACGTTCAGTACTATATCTGGCTGGTGGGCAATAAAGATCCGGAAACGGGAGAATACGAAGGTGGTTTGCTGCGAGGGGATTTAGGTTACGCACGTTCTGCTTCCCAGCCCGTGATGGACATCATCAAAGCGCGACTCCCGAACACACTCGACCTGGCAATCTGGAGTGTGCTGCCCATCGTGTTGATCGGCGTCTTATTAGGTGTTCTTGCCGCTATCAATCATAAC
This sequence comes from Anaerolineales bacterium, assembly GCA_037382465.1. Taxonomy (NCBI): domain Bacteria; kingdom Bacillati; phylum Chloroflexota; class Anaerolineae; order Anaerolineales; species Anaerolineales bacterium. The sequence continues at coordinate 28,363 of JARRPX010000008.1, forward strand.
CGTTTAATCGACCAGTTTGCGCGGGTTTTCAGCATATTAGGCTGGTCTTTTCCTACATTTGTCTTCGCACTCGTCGTATTAATGATTTTTTACGCCGGATTGGGGTGGTTCCCGCCAGGACGGGTATCTGATTGGGCCAATCAGGTCATCTTGTCGGGGGAGTTCCGTACCTATACACATATACTCAGCCTCGACTCGCTCTTGAACGGCCGCTTCGATATCTTCATCGACGTTATCCGTCATATGATCCTGCCCGTCATAACCTTGTCCTATCTCAACTGGGCTTTGATGTTACGCGTGACTCGTTCCTCGATGTTGGAGGCTCTTCGCCAGGAGTACGTAACGACGGCACGCTCCAAGGGCTTGAAGGAGTCGGTTGTCATCTTTCGTCATGCACTGCCTAACGCCTTGATCCCCGTGGTTACGATCGCTGGCTTCACCATCGTGGCTTTATTGAACGGCGTCGTGATCACCGAGACCATTTTCAATTACCCCGGTATCGGGCGGGCGGCGGCACGCGCGGCTTTGAATCTGGATGTGGTGGGCATCCTCGGTCTCACGCTCTTCAACGGCTTGATTTTGATCGTCGCCAATCTGGTCGTCGACGTGCTGTATGCCGTTGTTGACCCACGTGTACGGCTTTCATAAGACATCTTACTTTTCAATATCTGGATCGAGGGTATTGCTATAAGGAAAGGGTTCATGGAAAACCAGAAGATCAACAAGGATGAGTTGAAGAAAATAGAACGCCGTAAACAATTGCTGGAAGTGACTCTGGATGGACTTCCAGAACGAAAGATAAGTCGTCTTGAGCGCGCATTGGGACCTGAGCCTTACCGGATATTGAAGGGATTGGTCACCAATCCTCTATCGATTGCGGGTTTTCTCATTCTGGCGATTTTCATCTTTATCGCCGTCGCCGCTCCGGTACTCGCGCCTCCCCGTAAAGCGGCGACTGCGTATCGCATTCCCCGGGATGGGTTTCACCCTACGCCGCAGGAACCCGGAACGGTTTGGGAAAGCCGTCCGCCACCGGTGCCGTTTTGGTATGAGCCAATAACCGGCAAAGAGGAATGGATTCACTTGCTCGGAACGACGAGCGGACAGTGGGACATCTATTACGGCATCATTTGGGGAACGCGTACGGCGTTCAAGGCCGGCCTTACGGTTACGATAGCAGTCGTCGTCATTGGTATTCTGACCGGTTCTATTTCGGCATATTACGGCGGAAGAATCGACAACGTAATCATGCGCATTACGGATATCTTCATGTCCTTCCCCTTCTTTTTGGCCGCGCTTACCCTGTCGACGATTCTCACGCCCAAAATGGGACGCAGTATTTTTCCGGCCATTGTTGCCTTGATCGCATTTGGTTGGATGGGTTATGCGCGCCTGGTGCGCGGCGACATCCTTTCAGTGAAAGAGCGCGACTACGTCATGGCTGCGCGGGTCGTTGGCGCAGGCGATCGGCGTATTTTGTTCCGTCACATTTTGCCCAACGCCATTTTCCCAACGCTGGTCGTCGCTTCCATGGACGTTGGCACCTACGTGCTCAGCTTCGCAGCCTTGAGTTTCCTCGGCGTCGGCACCGAAGTGGGATACGCCGACTGGGGCCAAATCATCTCCTTTGCCAGAGATTGGATCACCGATTTGGCGGACTACTGGTTCGTGGTAGTCTATCCCGCTTTGGCGATCGTGTTCTTTGTCCTGGCGTGGAATCTCATCGGTGATGCCGTACGCGATCTCTTCGATCCGCGCTTACGCGGCACGACATAATAAACCCATCACAACCCAGAATATCGATCGGACAACCATTGTTTTCAGATACACGGTTGTCCGATTGTCTTGGGAGTATATTGAGCGGTGGAATCAAGAGACGAATACGAAGGCCTATATAAGCCCGATCCTTCTCGCCAGGATGCATATCGGTTTCGAAGGCTGCGTTACGGGCTGTTTTTTGGCATCATCGGCGCGCTGGCCTATTCATGCGCCGCCTGGGGAGTCGATGGGTTCGACCTTTCTCAATCGCACGCGATATACCCTTGGTTGAAATTGGGCCTGGGAACCTGGATTTGTGTAATTATAGGTGGGGCTGCAAGCTTATTCACGGTGATTAAAGATCGCGGCCAGGTCAGTGTGGTGGTATGGTTGTTCACCGGTGTTGCCTTCGGATTGCTAGTGGGGCACATTCCGTTTGAAGGCGCGACAATGCTGCTGAATCGATTCGACCCGGATTTGTCCCGTCTCATCGCCTATCCATTTCATGAAGGGGCGCGCACGCGTACGATTTTTGCGATCGTTGGCAGCGCGGGCATTTTCTTGATCGCCGGTCCGTTCTTGCCCTCCCTGGTGGATATCAGCAGTAAGGCCGGGAAGTTTTTCGAACGCTGGATGCCAATCGTGGTTTGGGCAGGTTTATTTGTTCTTGCTGGCTCGTTGGCTGATAGCGTCGTCAATCAACCCTTGCGTTCTCCGGTCATCGTAATGGACGAGTTGGTTCAATTCAAACTGGATCATGAAGGGATCCCCATCGAACATGAAGAGGCGCTTGAGATGCACGTTTCCGCATTGGGGTCGATCACGGATTTAATTCAGCGCCCTCGGCGGCTCATTCTGGGTGGTTACGACGTCACGCTGGTATCGATCGATGTGTTAATTGATTTCGACGGGGTTTGGGTGAAATGTGCGGTGCTGGATGATCAACCCGGATATTGCCGACGTATAGAATAGCGGTAAAATTTGATTTGCTCCTGAGGATGCTTTTCAAGCCGGTGCGTGAGCGGCCATCCATCTTCCTCGATTCGACATCCACCTGACGGCCTGGCTTTGCTTGGGAAAAAAGTGCAATATTGTCCGCCGTCAAGCATGTGCTAGAATGAGGACCATGAAAACCCCTCGGATCCTCATCGTCGATGACCAGCATGAGGTCGTACGCATGCTGCGCTCGAGTCTCGAGCTGTCGGGCCGGGCATGCTCGGTGATCGACGTCAACTCCGGTGAGGAAGCGCTCATCGAGTTGACACGAGGCCCGATCCATTTGCTCATCACGGACCTGCGCTTGCCGGGGATATCTGGAATCGATTTGTTACAGCGCTACAGGCAACTACATCCCAACGCTCGCAGCATCGTCATCACCGGGCAGCCGGCGAATGAACTCAAATCACGGGCGGAAGAACTGGGTGTCGTCGCCTTCTTCCAAAAGCCGATTGGGACCAGTTTCTTCCTCGAAGCCGTGGATCGGGCGCTGGAGAGTTTCGCGGGGGAGGAAGATTCGATGGGACTTCAAAAAGGAAAGTCCGAGGTCGAGAATATCCTCAACCAGGTTCTCCATACGCTCAGCGCAGATTTGACCTTGTTGATCGACGCGCATGGGGAAATCATCGCGCAGGCCGGGGAGAACGACGTGCCCGATCTTGAAACGACGTTGCTGTCGATCAGCGGTGCCTTCAATGCAGGCCAGAAGACCTCGGCGCTGTTGGGATCGAGTTTTCCGGGGAGCATCCAATATTTCGACGGCGACACGCACGATCTCTATCTCGCCAGCGTGGGAACCGCCCATGCTCTCGTCATCATCCTGCGCAGCGGGCAGGAAACCGTCAAGATGGGTGCGATCGTGCATTATGGCAAGCGGGCCGCCGCGGCATTGCTGGAACACTTTACTCCGGGCGGTCCGGCAGCTTCAAAACGGCAGTCCGCGAGCGTGCAGCACGCACTCGAGTGGAAGGAATTCAAAGTCGATGAAACGCACCCCGGCATCGAACACGACAGCCAGGATTGGACGGGATCCAAGCTGAAGGTCAAATCGGATGAAGCCTTGAAAGATGATGCGGAGAGTTATTGGCGCAAAATGGCGGACGACACCTCCGAGTACGAAGTGGAAGATGAGGACATTTTGACCTTTCGTGAGGCTCGCGAACGCGGTTTGATGACGAACGACCCCGAAACGATCGAGTGATCGTCCGTGCCATCCCGTGGGACTGCGCCGTTTGGGGTGTTGGACATCGGAAGCGTGTGTTACAATTTGCAGCGCTTAGGCCGAACGGTCAAACTTTGGGGCGTGGTGCAATGGCAGCACACCGGACTTTGAATCCGTGGATCCAGGTTCGAGTCCTGGCGCCCCATCTCAGATTGTGAAAAAAGACTTAACCCCTGTGCAAGACGATAAACCTCCATCCTGTAAACCCTACCCGCATCTCAGGCAACGAGCCTCGAGTGGAAGAAGTCATCTTCCTGGTAAGCAGCGCGGATGTTTGCCGTCCTCATTCAACATCTACTGCAATCCGACCGGTCATCGAGGAGGTGGTCATGATTTGTGATGCCGTAATCTTGGCTGCAGGTTTGGGCACGCGCATGAAATCGGATACGCCCAAAGTGCTGCATACGCTGGGAGAACGTCCAATCCTCACCTGGGTCGTGGATTCCTGTCGGGAGGCCACGCAGAACGCTCCGATTGTGGTCGTCGGTCCGGATGCCGACGAGATACGAAACCAGATGGCGGCGGATGTGCGCTACGTTGTGCAGGAGAAACGATTGGGCACCGGCCATGCCACATTGCAGGCGCGCGATGCGCTGAACAAGAAGGCGGATCTCGTCTTGATCGTCAATGCGGACCTGCCTTTAATCGAAGCGGATACGTTGAAACGGTTGATTTCCGTCCAGGAAGGCAACAGTGGACCACTTTCGATTCTAAGCGCTAAAACCCCGCAAGCTCGCGGTTTTGGACGAATACTGCGTTCGGCTGATGACCGAATCCTGGGCGTTATCGAAGCGGCGCACGCCACGCCGGAGCAGCTTGCGATCGAAGAGTTGAATGTGGGCGCGTACGCAGCCCGAGCAGAATGGTTGTGGGATCAGCTCTCCGAATTGCCGCTTTCTCCGAAGGGAGAATACTATCTCACAGACCTGGTGATGCTGGCGGCAAAAGCAGGGCAGCCAGTGGGCAGTGCGGAGGTGGGGGATCTGAGTGAGGTCATCGGGATCAACAACCGCCTGCATCTGGCGGAGGCAGAGGCGGCGCTGCGCACCAGGATCAATCGACGCTGGATGCTCGCGGGGGTGACGCTTGTCGATCCGCAAACTGCATACATCGGCCCGGATGTAGAAATTGGGAATGATACGCTCATTTTACCCAACACGCATCTGCAGGGAAAAACGGTGGTCGGCAGCCGCTGCCGTCTGGGACCGAACACGATCTTGCGCGACACTGCCATCGGCAACGGCTGCGAGGTGACCGCCTCGGTGCTGGAAGGCGCCGTGCTGGAAGATGACGTGGATGTTGGACCTTTCGCTCATTTACGCAGCGGCGCCCGGCTGTGCCGCGGCGTTCACATGGGGAATTTCGGCGAGGTCAAGAACAGTACCCTGAAGGCGGGTGTGAAGATGGGACATTTCTCGTATGTCGGGGACACGATGGTCGGAGAGAGTACGAATATCGGTGCGGGAACGATCACATGCAATTACGACGGCGAACGAAAACACCCGACGGAAATCGGCGCCGAAGCTTTCATCGGCAGCGATACAATGTTGGTAGCGCCGGTGAAGATCGGTGCGAAGGCCCGTACGGGCGCCGGATCGGTGGTGACGCGGGACGTTCCCGACGGCGCAGTGGCTGTCGGGGTTCCTGCACGCGTCGTGCGAAAGCCGGATAAAGGGGAATAACATGCTCGTGGGTACGTTGGTTTTTGTTGCACTTCTTCTTTCCGAGGCGCTCATTGCCCTGGTTCGCGCCTCATTCGTCAACAGCCATCACGCCAAACTCAGAGCGTTGGTGGAGAACGGCGTTCGACGAGCCGCACTCGCCGTGCGCGTTGCGGAAGAAGCCAGACGGCTCATTCTTACTTTTGCCATCGCGCTAAACATCAGCCGCCTGGCGGTAATTGGCGTCGCTTTGGTCGTCTATAGCCTTCCGCTGCACGATCGAGGCCTGACACCTTTAATTTCCATCGGCAGCATCCTGCTCGGTGTGGGGATACTGATGGGGTTGTTGGAATTTCTGGTCGACAACCTGGCTTTGCGAAATCCGGAGCGCTGGGCGGTACGCTTGAGCGCCGTCGCTTACGCCGTTCGCATCATCATGTCACCGCTGAGTTGGTTGTTGTCGCGCTTCGCCATGCAAATCAACGGGCATGCCGAAGAGCGCTCCTATCCGTTGGTTACCGAAGAGGAAATCATGACGCTGGTGGATGCAGGGGAAGAGGACGGGGTCATCGAAGAAGAAGAAAAGGCGATGATCTATTCGATCTTCCAGCTCGCCGACACCCTGGTCCGCGAGGTGATGGTGCCCAGGATCGACATGTTGGCCTTCGAGCGCGAGACCTCGCTCGTCGAAGCCACCGAATCGTTGCTGCGCACCGGCTTCTCCCGCGCGCCCGTGTTTGCGGAAACCATCGATAACATCGTCGGATTGCTGTATGCGAAGGACATCCTCGCGGCGTGGAAGGAGGGCGGTCAGCATGAGACCGTCCGCAATCTCTGCCGGGAAGCTTATTTCGTGCCGGAGGCCAAGCGTGTGGATGATCTGCTCACGGAAATGCAGGTCAAGCAGGTGCATATGGCCATCGTGGTGGATGAATACGGCGGAACCGCAGGTTTGGTGACCATCGAGGATCTGGTCGAGGAAATCGTCGGGGAAATTCGCGACGAATACGATTATGCGGAGGAGCTGCCTTTCCAGAAGCTGCAGGAAGGTGAATTCCTCTTCAGCGGCCGCATCGATCTCGATGACGTCAACTTGATGACGGAAGCACAGTTGCCCAAGGAGACGAGCGAAACGCTCGGTGGATTCATCTACAGCCGCCTGGGGAAAGTGCCGGTGAAAGGGGAAGTCGTAGAGGCCGGTGGATTACGGCTCGTTGTGGAAGAGGTGAGCGGTCGGCGAATTCGTAAAATTCGCGCCCGCCGGTTGAAACCACGCATACCGGAGACGGAACATGACGATCACAAAAACGCAGCGGAGTGAATTGATTCGAGAAGCGATCGAGGCTCGGCGTGGTGCGTATGCGCCCTATTCGGGTTATGCCGTGGGGGCCGCGCTGTTGACCGTTTCGGGCAAAGTCTACCGCGGAGCAAACGTGGAAAACGCAGCCTATCCAACGAGCATGTGCGCCGAGCGGGTGGCCCTCTTCAACGCAGTGTCCGAGGGGGAGCGCCAGTTCGCGGCCATCGCAGTCGCAACGGAGAACGGAGGTTTCCCCTGTGGTTCGTGCCGGCAGGCGCTGTCCGAGTTCGGTCTGGATATGCGGGTGATTGTCGTGGATAGCGAGGGACTGCTGAATGCCGAACTCGGACTCGAGGAACTCCTGCCTCGGGCTTTTGGACCGGACGATTTCAAATAACTGTAAACAACGAATTCAGGATTGCGTAGTAGGGTCGCTGCCTTCGTCGAAGGGTATTGTCTCACACCTGCGCATGTCCTCGCGCATGGCCTGACCGCCTACCGGTAATAATCGTACACCTCGTCTGTGACTTCGAAAAACGAATAGGGCTTGCTGTACTGCGAGTAGAAAACCCGATCCGGCAGAAGTTCGAGTGATGCGCCGAAGTAGGTATCGAAGATCACGCGGAACGAATTGACTGGTGTGATGGTCGGATACAGCGCTTCCTCACCCCCGTCCGGCAGATAGTATGCGTTGAAAATGGAAAGGCGTTCGTGTGTGTAGGGCAGGATGTCCGTTTCGGCCTTCGGCCCATGGTCGCCTTGAATGACGATGATGGGCGGCGTTTCGGACTTGGCGAGAATGGCGTCGATGACCTGGATCATGCGATCGTTGACGAACATCAACTGCTCGCGATAACCATCGATCCAACTCTGCAATTCCTCCGGCCTGTAGTCACCGTAGCCGAAACCAAGGGAGAACGGCGCATTGGGTGTCACCGGATTTCCGTTGCGATCGAAAACGAACGGGGGATGAGGCGCGATGATGTGGGCGAAGACGAAATGCGGTCCTTCGAGATCGGGAACATCCATCAGGTGTTCGAAGGCGTTCAACGTGCGCGCCCGGCGCACCTCATAGGGGTAGCGCAGTTCCTTGATGAAGCTGGGCAGGACGATCAAACCGTCGGTGATGATTCTCCCTGCGGAGTTGTAGACCAGCATGCTTTCGAAGGGAGTCACGGCGCTCAAGCTGACGATCTCGTCCATCGTGCCCGCGCTGTAATAGACGTCCGCATCTTGGAGGTCGGTGCCGGCAAGTCCGGTGGGGAATGCCACGGTCTTATAGCCGATGGCTTCGAGAGCCGTGCGGACCCTGCTGTGCTTCAACAGACTCCACAGCACGTCGCGGCTCTTGTCCTTCGGGTCGAGATCCGGGATCATGTCCTGGATGTATTCCATGTTGGTGGAGGATGTGATAGAGAGGCTCGTTTGAGCGTAATTCGGGCGGCTGTAGTCGCCGATGTAGAAACCGCGCTCGCGGAGTTCATCGAGGAAAGGGGTATTGTCGTAGTTGAATATTTCTTGAATGATGTCCGCACGCCCGTAGGCGTCCAGGATGATGTAATACACGTCGGGCGCTTCTTCTCCGGGGGGAAGTTGAAGTTGAATCACCGGGCGCGTGTGGATCGTGTCTGCCGTCGCACGACCCGAGGCCGATTCGATCTGGTACTGCACGATGGTGAAGATGGGCAAGATGAGCGCGGCGATCGAGGTGATGTTGAGGGCATTGTTCAGGGACCGCAGATTCGACCGGCTGCGCACGACGAAAAAGGTGGCGAGGATGAAGAGCAGAGCCCACGTGGGAATCATGTAGCGGTGTCGTCCGATCGCCGCCAGGTGTTCCGATTTTTTCAGCAGTTCGTAGATGTGGCCGTAGGAGAAAAACAGGAGGACGGCGGCGGTTACGATCAAGCCGGCCTTCAGCCAATCTTTCGTCAGCCAGCGGGCGACGAGCAGCAGAAGCAGCGCGGCGAGCAAGGTGACGACGAGCGAGCGGAGTGCGTCCTGCGGCACCGCCCACTCGATGTTGTAAGCCAGAAGTGCAAGGATGGGATAACCGGCAAACAAGAAGGGATGGAGAACGAGATTGCGTTTCATCGGATTGAGACCCTTGATACCACCTTCCTTAGGATTGAGTTCGATCAATAGGGGATTGTACCCCAATGGTGCAGGAATTCCACGTATAGATGGGGCGCTGGTATAATCGCACCATGTCAGCGCGAGATCGTGTTTATCGGACGGAAGCAGTCGTCGTGCGGCGCCAGAATCTTGGCGAAGCCGATCGTTTGCTGACTCTGTACTCGTTCGATCACGGCAAGATCAAGGCGATCGCCAAGGGAATCCGGCGGCCGCAATCTCGAAAAGCCGGTCACCTCGAACCGTTCACCCAGGTGGCACTGATGCTGGCCAAGGGCCGCGAACTCGACATCATCACCCAGGCGGAGGCGATCGAATTGTTCCCGCATCTGCGGCAGGATCTGGTTCTATTGAGCCAGGCGGCATACGTCGTGGAATTGCTGGATCGTTTCACCGTAGAACGTGACCGCAATCGCTCGCTCTATCGGCTTTTGGTGAACACATTGGAGCGTTTGGAAGCCGGTGCAGACCCGGATGCCGTACTGCGTTTCTACGAACTTCGCCTGCTCGACCTCACGGGATACAAACCCGAGCTTTTTCGCTGCGTGGAATGCGAGTTGGAGGTAAAACCGGAGGATCAGTACTTTTCCTTTTCGTCCGGCGGGATCTTATGTCCGGTTTGCGGACCCGGCAGGGAGCGGGCCCGGCCGATTTCCCTGGCGGCTTTGAAGGTCCTGCGGCATTACCAGCGCAATACGTTCGCCTCCGCTTCCACGGTTCGCATTCGGGCGAAAACGTATCGGGAGATCGAATCATTGATGGAAGATTATCTGTCTTTCGTCCTGGAGCGAAAGCTCAACAGTCCGGCATTCATACGACGCGTGCGGCGCACGATTCGAGATCAACCGGAACCCGACACCATCACAGAATAGCGAGGAACCGAATTTGGACGATAAATCAGGCCCGACTCTGCAAAACGTAATCCTACGGCTGCAGGAGTTTTGGGCGAATCAAGGCTGTGTCATCTGGCAGCCCTACCACACCGAAGTCGGGGCGGGAACGATGAACCCGGCCACATTCCTGCGAGTGCTCGGCCCGGAATCGTGGTGGGTGGCCTACGTCGAGCCGTCGATCCGACCGGCGGACGGCCGTTACGGCGAAAATCCCAACCGTTGGCAGCACTACTACCAGTTTCAGGTGATCTTGAAGCCGGATCCCGGCGATCCCATCGAGCGCTACCTCCAATCTCTCGTCGCCCTGGGCATCAAGCCGGAAGAACACGACATCCGCTTTGTTGAAGACAATTGGATTTCACCCGCGCTCGGCGCCTGGGGGTTGGGTTGGGAAGTGTGGCTGGACGGCCAGGAGATCACGCAATACACCTATTTCCAACAGGCTGGCGGACAGACGTTGGATCCGGTTTCGGTGGAAATCACCTATGGTCTCGAACGCATCGTGCTGGCGCTGCAAGACGTGGACAATTTCGTCGAGATCCAGTGGAACGACCGGGTCACCTATGGTGAACTCAATCTTACCGCCGAGCAGGAGCACAGCCGCTACAACTTCGAAGCCGCGGACGTTGAACGCCTGCGGCTGCTGTACGACGAATATGAATCCGAGGCGGAAGCCTGTTTGGCGAAAGGGATGGTCTTCCCGGCGCACGATTACATCTTGAAATGCTCGCACACCTTCAATTTACTGGACGCGCGCGGCGCCATCGGGGTGACGGAGCGCGCCGCACTGTTCGGCCGCATGCGGGAACTGTCCCGTCAGGTGGCGGACGCATACGTCGAACGGCGGGAAGCATTGGGCTTCCCCCTGCGAGACCGCTGGAGCGTTTCGTGGCCACAATTGGATGGCTCGAAGGACGGCAGCCCTGCGCCCGATTCGCCGGCGGACTTTATCCTGGAAATCGGAACCGAGGAGCTGCCGCCGGAAGATCTGGACAGCGCCATCGATCAATTGAATACATCCATGCCGCGGATGCTCGAAGAACAGCGTCTCGCGCATGAGGCTGTGGAAGTCAGTGGTACCCCGCGGCGTCTGGTTGTACACGTGAGCAAGTTGGCGCCCAGCCAGGCCGACCGGGTATCGTTGGTGAAGGGACCCCCGGCAGAACGTGCCTTCGATGAACAGGGTGAACCAACCAAGGTCGCAGAAGGGTTCGCACGCAGTAAAAACGTGGCCGTGGAGGACCTCGATGTGCAGGAAATCGATGGCGGCCGCTACGTAGTGGTGGAAGTGCGCGAGGCAGGAGTGTCGGCGGATGAAGTGTTGACCGAAACCCTACCGGCGACGATCGCGGGGCTGCGTTTTGAAAAATCGATGCGCTGGAATCAAAGCGGCGTCGCCTTCTCACGGCCCATCCGCTGGCTGCTTGCCCTGCACGGAGACCATCGCGTGCCGTTCGAGTACGCCGGTTTGACCAGCGGCCGCGAGACGCGCACCATGCGTTTCGATGATCCGGCGCAAGTTTCGGTTAAAGATGCGAAAACCTATTTCAAAACGCTCGACTCGCACGGAATCATCCTGGATGGCGCAGCGCGTGCCGATGAAATCCTCGAGCAGGCGACGCGATTGGCGAAACAGGTGGAAGGTACTCTCCAGACGGATGCGGATCTGCTGGGTGAAGTCGCCAACCTGGTAGAAAAACCCACCGCGCTGCGGGGGGAGTTTGCCAAGAAGTTTTTAGAACTGCCCACGTCGGTGTTGATATCTGTGATGAGGAAGCACCAACGCTATTTTCCGGTCGAGAAGGATGGAGAGCTTCTGCCCTATTTCATCGCCGTCCGTAACGGCAGCGAAGAACACCTCGAAGTCGTCACCCGGGGAAACGAGCAGGTGATTCGCGCCCGTTTTGCCGATGCGGATTATTTCTTCCGTCGTGATCTGGAGCGGCCGCTGGAAGACTATCTTCCCCGGCTGTCGACGTTGACGTTTCAAGCCGATCTTGGCTCGATGCTGGATAAAACCAGGCGGATCGAACACCTCACGGAAATGCTCGCAGATAAATTGAACCTGAGCGCACGGGCGCGTAAAGCTGCAACCCGGGCGGCCCATCTCGCAAAAGCCGACCTGGCGACCTTGATGGTGATCGAAATGACCTCCTTGCAAGGCGAAATGGGACGGGTGTATGCGCTGCGCGGCGGTGAGCCGCCGGAAGTAGCCCAGGCGATCCGCGAGCATTATCTGCCCCGTTTCCAGGGCGACCGGATGCCCGAATCCGATCCCGGTTATGTAGTCGGTTTGGCCGATCGCCTCGATAGTCTGATGGGATTGTTTGCGGCGGGGATTCAACCCAGCGGCGCCAGCGATCCCTTCGCCATGCGCAGAACTGCGATCGGGCTGGTACAACTGTTGATTTCGAAGTGCATCCATTTCGACTTGACCGAGGCGCTGGAGATGGCCGCCGACGGACTACCGTTGGCGGAACCGAAAGCACACATCCCGGACTGCCTGGCGTTTATCGTTGCCAGATTGCAGACGCTGCTTCTCAACGATGGGGATGCGTATGACGCCGTCGAAGCGGTCCTGACCGCACAGGGGCAAAACCCTGCGGGTGCGGTCGCCGCGCTCGAAGAACTCAGGCCTTACCGTCAGCGAAAGGATTGGGACGAGATTCTGCAAGCGTATGCGCGCTGCGTTCGCATAACACGCGGCGAGGCGGCGATCTATCCGCTTGAACCGACGAACCTCATGGAACCGGCGGAGAAAGGATTGTATGAGCAGCTTGAGAAGGCCGAGAAGACGTCTCGGGAACCAGGATCTGTCGGCGATTTCTTCGAAACCTTCATTCCGCTGATCCCGTCGATCACCACATTCTTCGATGAGGTACTGGTCATGGCCGAGGACGACGAATTGCGCCGCAACCGCCTCGGATTGCTGCAGCGCATCGTGGCATTGGCCGACGGCGTTCTGGACCTCTCCAAACTCGAAGGTTTCTAGCACTCCTCAACGGTCCGGATAGAATACATATATACGGATTTGCTCGAAAGCGAGTCAGACGCTATAATTCCCGCCCATCCCTTTCTGCAGGAATAACCAAGCGACGGAGTACGATGTCTGTAATCGATGAAGTCAAAGAGCGTATCGACATTCTCGATGTGATCGGGGAGACCGTTAAACTCCGTAAATCGGGTAAGAACTACATGGGATTTTGCCCGTTCCATGCCAACACCCGGACGCCGGCGTTTGCCGTTTTCGCCGACAGCGGTACATGGCGCTGTTTTGGCGCGTGCAACGAAGGCGGAGACGTTTTCAGCTTTTTAATGAAGAAGGAAGGCTGGGATTTCGCAGAGACGCTGCGCTACCTTGCCGAGCGTGCGGGCGTCGAGCTCCAACCCCAATCGCCGGCGCAGCAGGAAGCGGAAGAAGCCCACGAACAACTGCGCACGATTTTGGAATCCACCGCCGTCTTCTTTCGGCATACGCTCAACGGAACTGTGGAAGGCGAGAAGGTCCTGCAGTATTTACTGGATCGCGGCTTGAAGCGGGAGACCCTGGAGCGATTCGAAATCGGCATGGCGCCTGCAGGATGGGAAAACTGCGTCGCTTATTTAAAGGAAAAGGGGTACGAAGATCAAGAACTGGTGGATGCCGGCGTGGTATCCGAGCGGGAAAGCGGGGGCATTTTCGACCGCTTTCGCAACCGGATCATGATCCCCATCCGTGACTCGCGGGGGAGAATGGTGGGATTCGGTGCGAGGGTAATCGATCCCGACGACGTGCCCAAATACCTGAATTCACCTCAGACCGTGTTGTTCGATAAAGGGCGTTTGTTGTACGGCCTGGACAAAGCGCGCAAGGCGATCCGCATGCAGGATCAAGCGGTGATCGTCGAAGGCTACATGGACGTCATCGGGCTGCATCAAGCCGGTTTCGAAAACGCGGTATCGCCGATGGGGACAGCGGTATCGGAGTATCAACTGCGCACGCTCAAGCGTTACAGCCGGCGCATCGTGTTGGCCATGGATGCGGATCTCGCCGGGAGTCAGGCCACGCTGCGCGGCCTTTCGGTTGCGCGCGAGGCGCTCGATCGAGAGCCCGATCCGGTGTTCGACGCGCGTGGATTGGTGCGGCACGAAGGCCGCCTGGATGCCGAAATACGGGTACTCACACTCCCGGAGGGCGTCGATCCGGATGAGGTCGTGGCCGGTGATGCCGACGCCTGGCGCGGGATGTTGGATCAGGCGCAGACCGTGGTGGAGTACGTGCTCGATGTGATGACGCAGGATCGTGATGTGGACGACCCGAAGGCGAAAGCAGAAATCGCCCGTCAGGTGCTGCCCTTGATCGAGGACGTCGCCGATCCTGTCGAGCGGGAGGCCTATCGGCAGATGCTCGCGCGGCAATTGCGAGTCGATGAACGCGCGCTGCTGCGTTGGCAGCCACAGATATCCCGGCGTGGAGGCCGCGCGGCGCCGTCGCGGGCAGAGCTTGCGCAGCCACTGCCGGACGTGCGGCGGGATTCACCGTTGGAAGGTTTTTGCCTGGGGATTCTCCTGAACGACCCGGAACTGCTGTATCGTGTCGATCGTCAACTGCAGATGATAGAGCTGACCCGGCTCGATGCTCAGGATTTCTCCAGCTCTGAAAGTCGAGTGATCTTCGAAGCCCTGCGTAATGCACTGACGCAAGATGATATGGAACCTGCGCAGCATTGGCGAAAGTCGTTGGAGCCGTCCATTTCCGAAAAAGCCGAAGAATATGTTTCCGGTGTTGCGGACCTCGACATGTCTCGGGCAAACGTCCTGGAAGCCGTCGTTGCCCATTTCTTGCGGCTGCGAAAACGGAATCTTGAAGAGCAACTCAGCCAACTTCGCTTTCAACTCCAGACGATGCAGGAGGCGGAAGACCAGGATGAAGTGGAAAAGGATTTGTGGCACTACACCCGAGTCGTGCAGGATATCGCCACGCAGAAAGACCGTCTCGACCGCGCGATGACACAACAACGAGGCGCTTCACAATCCATGCTCATGACCCAAGGACGGTGATCGATATGAGCGAAGCGAAGAAATCAGAAGAGGAAGAAAACATAGACGAGTCATTCGATTCCGAAGATGACGTGGAAACGGATCCCAATGATGCCGTCGACGTCGTCGGTGGTCAATCCATAGATGTGGAACCGGACATTCCGAAGGAGGGCTCCGGGGGAGAAGGCCAGGGCGATGACATCGTCGAGATCAGTCCGTCTCCCATCTCGGTCGAACTGGGCGACGACCCTGTACGTCTGTATCTGAAAGAGATCGGACGCGTCGAGCTGTTGTCTTCCGATGAGGAGTTGTGGCTCGCCGTGCGCATGAACGCCGCGCGCCGGTTGGAAGTACTGCGCACGGGTAGAGCTTCGCGCAAGAATACCAACGACTCCGCAATTGCGGTCCAACTCAACATAATCGACGACATGCGCACGGCCTGGAAACGGGTTGTTGAGGATGCAGAGCGTTTGGATTCCTCGGAGCCGGAATTTCCCAAGATCCTGGAGGAAGCGCGCAAATTGCGCGGACCGTGGGAGGGACTGAGTGAATCCTACCTGCGCAATTGGCTTAACAATGAACTGTGGGGAACCGATCCCGCCTGGGAGCAGGTGGCGCACAATGCGATCGAAGTCTTCATGGCCTTGTACATGCTGCCGGCGGATATCCAGGAGCGCCTGGCGAAACGTTTCAGCGAGGGCAAGAAGATGCCCACGGCACGCACGTTCAAGCGTTGGCTGAAAAACATCGAGAGTATGAATCATGACGAATGGCAGGTCATGGAATTGGCCGGGGAAGCCAAGGCGGCATTGATCCGCGCCAATTTGCGTCTGGTGGTCAGCGTGGCCAAGCGGTACATGGGCCGCGGTATCGCCTTTCTGGATCTGATTCAGGAAGGCAACATTGGTTTGCTGCGAGCGGTCGAGAAATTCGACCCTGCCAAAGGATATAAATTCAGCACCTACGCTACCTGGTGGATTCGCCAGGCCATCAGCCGCGCCATCGCGGATCAGGCGCGCACTATCCGCATCCCCGTGCACATGGTCGAAACCATCAACCGCATGATGCGCGTGAAGCTGCGTCTCACGCAGGACCTGGGGCGTGAGCCGACCTCCGAAGAGTTGGCCCTCGAAATGGAACTGCTCGAGCCGGAGGAGATCGAAGCCATCCGAGCGCGCGCGGAAGATGAGCCGTTGGACGCGACCCTGGCCAGGAAGTGGCACCGCGCCGCCGCCAAGGTGCGCGGCATCATCCGCATTGCCCAGGAGCCCATGTCGCTCGAACGGCCGGTCGGCGATGAGGAATCCAGCCAGTTGGGCGATTTCATCGAAGACGAGACCATGCCCGAGCCGGTGGACGCGGCGGCGCTGGGTTTGTTGAAGGAGCAGGTGCAGAGCGCCCTGTCGGTGCTCACCGAACGGGAACGCCAGGTGTTGGAGATGCGCTTCGGGTTGCGAGACGGCAAGGATTACACCCTGGAAGAAGTAGGCAAACACTTCAAGGTCACGCGCGAGCGCATCCGCCAGATCGAGGCCAAAGCGCTGCGCAAGCTGCGCCATCCGACGCGCAGCCGGCATTTGCGCGATTATCTTTCCTGAGCTATCTTTACATTGTCTCTACAAACACCAGCCCATCTGCCTGGCGGCAGGGGGCTGGTGCTTTTTGCGTCGGCTGCGGATATTCATCCGCAACCGGTAACCGGCAGATATTTATCTGCCAATACTCACTTCTCAATTGGATACCTCGTACTTGTAGATCGTGTATCCCAGGGTGTAATCTAGTCTGAGTACTGGTCGATACATATCCACCAAATACTGGCGACGGCCACAAATCCGTCAGCGGCGAAGGGTTTTCGTCCTGAGCAGAACGGGCCGTGAAGTGGTGAGTGAAATCGAAGCTTCCTTCGACTACGGGTTACGCGCCCCACGCAGTAATTGGGAATTGGTGAAGTCCCGCATCTTTTGTGATAAAATTCACATTTAGAAACGGCCGGTTTGGTATATAATTAACTAATGTAACCATCTCACACACGCCGAGGTACGGATGCCCAGTGAATATCTCCCCATCGCAATATTGGTCGTCCTCGCAACTGCTCTTGCTTTACTCGTGGTGATCCTCGGCGCGATTTTTGGCCCACACACACAAACCGAAGTAAAATCCGAACCTTACGAATCCGGCATGAATCCCATCGGCCCGGGCAGACGGCGCATGCCGGTCCATTTTTACCTGGTGGCGGTGCTTTTCATCCTCTTCGATGTAGAAATCATTTTTCTCCTGCCCTGGGCGTCCGTCCTGCGTGAGCTCGATGTTTTCGGGCTGGTCGAAATGTTTGTATTCATCGGTATCTTGATCGTTGGTTTTGCGTACGCATGGAAGAAGGGAGCTCTGGAGTGGGATTAGAGAGCAAACTGGGAAGCATGGGCGTGGTCACCACTACGCTGGAACAAGTGGTGAACTGGAGCCGCACGCGCGCCATGTGGCCGATGCTGTTCGGCCTGGCGTGCTGCGCGATCGAAATGATGGCGGCACAAGCTTCGGATTTCGACATGAGCCGCTTCGGAATGGAATTGATGCGTGCCAGCCCGCGCCAGAGTGACTTGATGATCGTCGCCGGGCGCGTTTCGCGTAAAATGGGGCCTGTACTGCGCAGATTGTACGATCAGATGCCGGATCCCAAATGGGTTTTGGCCATGGGCGATTGCTGCTCGTGTGGGGGCGTTTTCAACAACTATGCCATCATTCCCGGCGTGGACGAGATCGTACCGGTCGACATCTACGTCGCCGGCTGCCCGCCAAGACCCGAGGGGTTGATCCACGGTATTCTCACACTCTATGAGAAGGTAAAAAGCGAAGACGTCAAGACCTGGTCCTGACGCAAAATCATCCGCATTGTTTGACGCCGGATGTTCCGGTCTGCCTGAGGGAAGCGCATGGATGTACTCAATCGAGCCGTTGAGACTCTGCAGAACGCCTTGAAAGACAAGGTGCT